>SCVT01000147.1 GCA_004296815.1 Reyranella sp.
GAGGCACCGCCCAAGGTCAGTGCGATGGCGGCGAAGCGAAGGGAGGAACGCCGCGACAGCGGCAACGCAAAGCGATCATGTGACATCCGCCTGTTATGCGGAGCCCGCGTGACAGGCCGGTGACGGACCTGTGCCTACTTTTCCTTCATCGAGCGCTCGTCCCACAGGCGAATGATGTAGCCGTCGGGATCGTGCAATTCCGCACCGTAGCCCCAGAAGTTCTTCCGCGGTGCGTGGGCGAAGGCGACGCCGCGCGCCGTCCATGCGGCGTGCGTCGCATCGGTGTCGTCGACCTGGAACCAGAGCGCCACGCCGCCCGCTGCCGCGGCAGACTTCTCCTGCAGAAAGATCGCGAAGCCTTCGCCGTCGTTCAGCGCGACCGTGCGTGTGTCGGCAACCTCGAACTCGACCGTGAGGCCCAGCGTCTCGACCCACCAGGCGCGTGACCGTTCGAGGTCGCTGACCGGCAGGTTGAGATGGTCGAGCTTCATCATGCGAAGCGCCGGATGAAGCCCCCACCCAGGACGCGGCTTCCGGTCGCGCGGTCGTAGACCACGCAGGCCTGGCCGGGCGACACGCCGATCTCGGGCTCGGCGAAACGCACCGTGGCGCCCTCGCCCGCGAGCTCGATCTCGGCCGGCCGCAGCGCCTGGCTGGAGCGGACGCGCACCTGCACCGGCAACGCGCCGGCCACGGCAGGGCCGATCCAGTTCATGTCGTGCAGCGCCATCTCGCTGCGGCCGAGTGCCGAGCGTGGGCCGACAACGACGCGGCGTGTCTCGGGCTCGAGCTTCACGACGTAAAGGCGATTGTTGTCCGTGCCCTCACGCTCGCCCAACGCCAGGCCGCGGCGCTGGCCCACGGTGAATCGCACGATGCCCTCATGGCGGCCGACGACGGTGCCCGCCATGTCGACGATGTCGCCGGCCTCCACGGCCTCTGGCCGCAGCTTCTGCACCACCGCGGCATAGTCGCCGTTCGGCACGAAGCAGATGTCCTGGCTGTCGGGCTTGTCGGCGACGGCGAGATCGAACCGCTCGGCCAGCGCCCGCGTCTCGCTCTTCGGCAGGTCGCCGAGCGGAAAGCGCAGGAAGTCGAGCTGCTCGGCCGTCGTGCCGAACAGGAAGTAGCTCTGGTCGCGCGCCGGATCGGCGCCGCGATGCAGCTCCGGCCCCGTCTCGCCCATCACGCGGCGCACATAGTGGCCGGTCGCCAGCGCCTCGGCGCCGAGTTCGCGCGCGGTCCGCAGCAGGTCGCGGAACTTCACGGTGCGGTTGCAGGCGATGCACGGCACCGGCGTCTCGCCGCGCGCATAGGCGTCGGCGAAGGAGTCCATCACCTCGGCGCGGAAGCGGCTCTCGTAGTCGAGCACGTAGTGCGGGATGGCGAGCCGCTCGGCGACCTGGCGCGCGTCCTGGATGTCCTGGCCGGCGCAGCAGGCGCCCGCCTTCCCGACCGCCACGCCGTGGTCGTAGAGCTGCAGGGTGACGCCCACCACGTCGTAGCCCTGCTCCTTCAGGAGCGCCGCCGTCACCGACGAATCGACGCCGCCCGACATCGCGACCACCACGCGGGTGTCGCCGGGCGCCTTGTCCAGACCGAGGGAATTGCGGGCCATTTCGGGGCCTATATAGGCTCCGCGCCGTGGCCCCGCCAGACGGGCTTTTTCGCCCTAGTCGCGGCGATAGCCGGTATCGCGGACGGCCTTGGCCACGCCGTTGCGATCGTAGACGATCACGACGCGGTCGCCCATCTGGACGTCGCCGTCGTCGTACTGCGCGATCGTCACGCGCTGGCCGTCGTCGCGCTGAATGGTGACCTCGATGCCGCGGCGGCTGGAATTCTGGTCGATCGCGGTCCCCGCGACGCCGCCCGCCACCGCGCCCAGCAGACCGCCGACCACGGCGCCGCCCACCGAGTTGGTGATGGCGCCACCCGCGATCGCACCGCCCACGGCGCCGACGCCGCCGCCGATCATGGTGCCGTCGTTCATGCCCGAGCCGCGGCTGCCGCGCACCGGCACCTCACGGATGGACACAACCCGACCGGTCTCGCCGCGATAGGTCGAGCCCGAGGACGAGGTGTTCACCACGCCCGGCTGCACCGCGCCGCTGCTGCCGTTGCAGGCGCTGAGGCCACCGGCGAGAAGCACGGGAACAATCAAGCCGAGAAGCCATTTACCGGACATCGGGACGCGTGCCTTTCGTTCGCTATCGATCGGATGAAACGTGGAGGGTCAGTCGGGGTTGCGCGCGGTGTCCCGGACGGCGCGGGCAACCCCGCGCTGGTCCTGGACGATCTGCACCCGGTCGCCGAGCTGCACGTCGCCGTCGTCACGCTGCGCGATGGTGACGTTCTGGCCGTCGTCGCGCTGGACCACGACCTCGATGCCTCGACCCACGCCACCGCCCTGGCCGTCATAGATGGCGCCGGCAATGCCGCCAGCAACCGCACCCAGGACGAGGCCGACCAGGCTGCCGCCCACGCTCTGGCTGATCAGCGCACCGGCCATCGAACCGCCCGCCGCGCCCAGCATGCCGCCGGTCATGACCGCGCCGCTGCCGCCGGAACGAGGACCGGGCGCACCGCCCTGCATGGCGATCTCACGCACCGAGACGACGCGGCCGGTGCCGAGAGGCACTGCGTTCGCTGCCGGACCCGCCACGGAACCCTGCGGCACGCCCGGCGGTCCCGCCGCGCTGGTGTGGACGATGCCCGGTTGGACCGCATTCGACGCGCAGGCGCCGAGCCCTGCTGCCAGCACCAGCGGCAGCAGCAG
>SCVT01000148.1 GCA_004296815.1 Reyranella sp.
GCAGGGTCTTGGCCAACAGGCGGGGCAAGGCATCCTCCAGCGACGACCGGGTCAGGTGATAGAAATTGACCTCGGTCGCCATGTGGCGGTCAGCGCTCGTAGTTGTCGGCGATCAGCTTGTCGAGCAGGCGCACGCCATACGCCGTTGCGCCCTTGGGCGTCGTGCTGTCGCCCTTGCTCGACCAGGCCACACCGGCGATATCGAGATGCGCCCAGGCGACGCCGTCCTGCACGAACCGCTGCAGGAACTGCGCGGCGGTGATCGAGCCGCCGTCGCGTCCGTTGCTGACGTTCCTCATGTCGGCGATCTCGGAGTCGATCAGCTTGTCGTATTTCGGTCCGAGCGGCATGCGCCAGAGCTTCTCCCCGATCTGCGACCCGGCGGTGCGCAAGCGGTTGGAGAGCTGGGTGTTGTTCGAGAACAGGCCGGCGCGCTCGTGGCCCAGCGAGACAATGATGGCACCAGTGAGCGTCGAAAGCTCGACCATGGCCTGCGGCTTGAACTTCTCCTGGGCGTACCACATGGCATCGCACAGGATCAGGCGGCCCTCGGCGTCGGTGTTGATGATCTCCACGGTCTGGCCAGACATCGACTTCACGACGTCGCCAGGCCGCGTGGCATTGCCGTCCGGCATGTTCTCGACGAGGGCGCACACGCCCACGACGTTGGCCTTGGCCTTGCGGCCGGCGATCAGTTTCATCGCGCCAGTGACGGCGCCGGCGCCGCCCATGTCCCACTTCATGTCTTCCATGCCGCCGGCCGGCTTCAGCGAGATGCCGCCGGTGTCGAACGTGACACCCTTGCCGATCAGCGCGACCGGCGCCTGGTTCTTCGGCCCGTTCATCCAGCGCATCACCAGGAGCTGCGACTGGCGCTCGCTGCCCTGCCCGACGGCGAGTAGCACGTTCATGCCGAGCTTCTTCATCTCGGCTTCGCCCAGGACCTCGACCTTAACGCCGAGCTTGGTGAGCTCCTTGGCGCGGCGGGCGAACTCGACGGGATAAAGCTCGTTCGCGGGCTCGCTGACCAGATCGCGGGTCAGGAAGACGGCGTCGATCGTGGGCTCGAGCGCGGCATAGGCTTTCCGCGCTTCAGCCGGACCGCCGACCACGACCGTGAGCTGCTCCAGCGAGAGCTTCTGCTCGGGCTTGTCCTTGGTCTTGTATTTGTCGAAGCGGTAGTTGCGCAGCCGGGCGCCGAGCGCGATGCGCGCCGCGATCTGGCCGGGCGTGAGCTTGCTGCCCTTCACCGGGTCGACAACGACCGTTACGGCCTTGTGCCCGGCGGCGTTGGCCTCGGCCGCAACGATGCCACCCAGCCCTTCCGCCGTGCGGGCGTCGAGGTCCCGTCCCTTGCCCGCACCCAGCAACATCAGGCGGGCGACGCCTCCCGTATTACCGAGGATCGTGGCAGTCTGACTCTTGGCGCCGGTGAAGCGGCCTGCGCCGATGGCCGACGTGACGGCCCCTCCCGACGCTGTGTCGAGGGCCTGGGCCGTCGCCAGAAGCTGCTTGTCGCCGCCCACGAGGACCGCGACATTGCCCGAAAAGGCCTTCGGAAAGGCCGAAAACTCGACTTTCATTCGATTTCCTCGCTCCTGGCGCCGTGCTGGCGGCGATTTTTCGCCCCTGCGACGGGACGGCGCAAGCAGTGATTCACCCGCAGGCGGCCGCAAATTCCCAGTGGCGTCCGAACGCGGGCACAAGTATCAGTACCGGCCCTCAAAACGGACCTGGAAATGACCAACGGTACTCTGCCTCGCGTCAACGTCGTCGGCCTCGGCAAGCTCGGTGCTCCCCTCGCGGCGGTGCTCGCCAGCCGCGGCTTCACCGTCATCGGTCTCGACGTGAACAAGACGTTCGTGGACGCCATGAACGCCGGCAAGATGCCGATCGTCGAGCCCCAGCTCAACGAGCTGATCGCCGCCAACAAGCAGCGCCTCACCGCCACGATGGACGCCGACGAGGCGATCCAGAACAGCGACGCCAGCTTCGTGATCGTTCCGACGCCGTCGGACAGCACCGGCTTCTTCTCCAACCGCTTCGTGCTGCAGGCGATGGAGACGCTGGGCAAGGCCCTGCGCAAGAAGAAGGGCTACCACATGGTGGTCATCACCTCGACCGTGATGCCAGGCACCATGACGGCCGAGATCGCGCCGGCCCTCGAGGCGGCCTCGGGCCGCAAGATCGGTCCCGAGCTCGGCCTCTGCTACAATCCGGAATTCATCGCGCTGGGCAGCGTCGTGCGTGACATGCTCTTCCCCGACTCGATCCTGGTCGGCCAGAGCGACGCCAAGGCGGGCGACATGCTGGCCAACATCTATCTGCAGATGTGCGAGAAGAAGCCGCCGGTGCAGCGCATGAACTGGGTGAGCGCCGAGCTGACCAAGATCTCGGTCAACACCTACGTCACCACCAAGATCTCCTACGCCAACATGCTGGCCGACATCTGCGACCGCCTGCCGGGCGCCGACGTCGACGTGGTGACCAAGGCGCTGGGCGCCGACACCCGGATCGGCGCGAAGTACCTCAAGGGCGCGATGGGCTATGGCGGCCCCTGCTTCCCGCGCGACAACGTGGCGTTCGCCGCGTTGGCCCGCAAGCTCGGCGCCCGCGCCGACGTGGCCGAGGCCACTGACCGCATCAACAACTTCCAGGTCGAGCGCCTCGCGGGTCTGGTGGCGAAGTTCGCCAAGGCCGGCACCAAGATCGCCATCCTGGGCCTCTCCTACAAGCCGCAGACGCCGGTCGTGGAAGAGAGCCACAGCGTCAAGCTCGCCGCCAAGCTCGCCGACGCGGGCTATGTCGTGACCGTCCATGACCCGCTCGCCCAGGACGCCGCGCTCGCGGTGCTGGGCGACAAGGTGGTGGGCGCCTCCTCGCTCGAGAGCGCGGTGCGCGAAGCGGACCTGCTGATCGTCGCCACCGGCTGGCCGGAGTACAAGGAGATCGCCCCGTCGCTCTGCACGCGCCAGGGCCAGCGCCTCACCATCCTCGACCTGTGGCGTACCCTGCCCGCCGAGAAGTTCGGCGACGTCGCGGACCTCATCTATCTGGGTTCGGGGCGGTAATCGGCAGCTCTGATATCCCGCAGCCCCAAAAGGCGCGGGAATCCGGGCGAGTTATTCCGTCACCGCAACTTGGCACCCCCCATTCCCGTCTGGCACAAGGTGCGCGTGGGGATACACAAAGCCACTGCCGAGCGGGGATTTGGCGGCGCGCCCGTAGCCGGATTCGATCGCCTGGCGGCGGCTCGATCCGACATGCTGGCGCTCCTGTTCGGATCCTTCGTCTTTCTGGTCACCTTCATCCTGTGGTTTGACAATACACAGACGGTGACCAGCAACGGCGTATTCAAGGCACTGACCGTCAGGACCTGGATGACGGACCCCGCCAACGCCTATCTCGATCCCTCCAACTATCTTTACTACCCGCTGATGGCGGT
>SCVT01000149.1 GCA_004296815.1 Reyranella sp.
CAGCTCATCCTCCAGCACGAAACCGGCGTCACCAAGGTCGTCGATCCGTTGGCCGGCAGCTACTACGTCGAGGCGCTGACGGCGAGCCTCGTCGCCGAGGCGCGCAAGCTCATCCAGGAGGTCGAGGCGCTGGGCGGCATGACCAAGGCCGTCGAGGCCGGCATGCCCAAGATGCGCATCGAGGAAGCGGCTGCCCGCAAGCAGGCGCGCATCGACCGCGGCGAGGAGATCGTGGTCGGCGTCAACAAATTCCAGCTGAAGGAAGAAGACGCGATCGACATTCGCGAGATCGACAATGACGCGGTACGCGAATCGCAGGTCGCGCGTCTCAACAAGATCCGTGCGTCGCGCGATGAGGCCAAGTGCGTCGCGGCGCTCAAGGCGCTGGGCGAGGCGGCGCGCAACGGCACGGGCAACCTGCTCACGCTCGCCATCGAGGCGACCCGCGCGCGCGCCACCGTCGGCGAGATCTCGTCGGCGCTGGAAGGCGTCTATGGCCGCTACCAGGCGACCGTGCGCTCTATCTCCGGCGTCTATGCCGGCGAATGGGAGGGCGACGAGGGCCTGGAGCGCATCCGCACCGACATCGCGGCCTTCGCCGACGAGGAGGGCCGCCGGCCCCGTCTCATGGTCGTGAAGATGGGCCAGGACGGCCACGACCGCGGCGCCAAGGTGATCGCCACGGCCTTCGCCGACCTGGGCTTCGACGTCGACATCGGGCCGCTCTTCCAGACGCCCGAGGAGGCCGCCCGCGCGGCGATCGAGAACGACGTGCACGTGATCGGCGTCTCGAGCCAGGCGGCCGGCCACAAGACGCTGGTGCCGCAGCTCATCGAGGAGCTCGGCAGGCAGAACGGGTCGGAGGTTCTGGTCGTGGTGGGCGGCGTGATCCCGGCGCAGGACTACGACTTCCTGAGGACTGCCGGTGTCGCGGCGATCTACGGGCCGGGCACCAACATCCCGGCGGCTGCCGCGGAGATCCTGTCGATCCTGCGCAAGCGCAACCAGAAGCGCGCGGCGTAGCGGCTAGCGCCGGAGAGCCTGGCTTTCCTCGGGCGTGAGTGGGCGTTCCTTGAAAGACAGGATCTTGCCGCGGATGGTGCCGAAGCCGGTCTGCGCCTCGAGCTTTGCGGGATAGCGGATGTTCGTCTCGTCGAGCCGCGCTAGCCAGACGCGCATCGGCCGTTCGCGCTCGGTCTCGGCTTCCTTCGGCGCATCTTGGAACTCGCCCGCGACCCTCTTGGTGAAGATCTCGCAGATGAGCAGGTCACCCCGAGCACCCGGAACGCCAGCCGTTGCTGCCGGTTCCGTGCCGACCTTCTTGATGATGATATCGATACGACGCTTGCCGTCGTTGCTCTGAACGGTCCTGTCGCAGGCACCGTCGCCCGCGAAGCCGACGCTCAACCCCGCCGACAGCGGATCGAGCGAGCCACGCCGCTGTTCCTCTGTGATGACGTGCTGGGACGGCGGCTTCCATTCCGGATTGTGCGTCTCCGACATGACGCCGCCGGAGTACTGCGCGATCCATGTGCGCGGCTTGTCCCCGACGATGATCGAGAGCGAGCCGGCCGCCGGCTGGACGCCTTGCGCCGTGAAACCACCCCAGGCCCGGTTGCGACCCTCGTAGTGCATGGTAATCGCCCGCAGCACGCCTTCCTTGAAGGTCCTGGTCTCGATGTCGTAGTTCGGGCCATTGAAGCGGGCGGTGAGGTCGATGCGGAAGCCCGAAAAGCCCGCGAAGGTGATCTCGTAGGCGATGTCGACCTGGCGCGGCGCCTGCGCCGAGGCCGCCGCCGGGACGCTCACGCTCAAGGCAAACGCTGCTAAGGCCCTACGAAATCTCATGAAATCCCTTTCGGAAGGGGCTTACCTCGGGCACCCCGGCACGATAGAAGGCCGACGCTCCCTGCGCCACAGTACTTGTGGACTCATTAAGGCATTTTTCGTTCATGTCGCCGCCCGGCACCGACCGCCCTCCCGCGATAGATCGCAAGCGCACCTGGGGCGTGATCGGCATCCTGGTGCGCCATTTGTGGCCAAAAGGCGAAACCAACCTGCGCCTGCGGGTCGTCGTCGCCATGGTGTTGCTTGTCGCCGCCAAGGTCACGAACGTCTACGTGCCGCTGCTCTACAAGGACGCGGTCGACTCGCTGAGCTCCACGGCTGCCCAGGCGGTGGCTGTGCCGATCGTGCTGATCCTGGCCTATGGCGCGGCCCGTATCCTCGCCCAGGCCTTCGGCGAGGTCCGCGACGCGATCTTCGCGCCGGTGTCGCAGCGGGCGATCCGCAACCTCGCGCTGGAGGTCTTCGACCATCTCCATGCGCTCGCGCTGCGCTTCCACCTGGAACGGCAGACCGGCGGCCTCAGCCGGGTCATCGAACGCGGTACGCAGGGCATGGAGTTCCTGATCCGGTTCACGACTTTCAACATCCTGCCGACGCTGTTCGAGATCGCGCTGGTGGGCGCGATCCTGTGGAACCTCTACGACTGGCGTTTCTCGGTCGTCACGATGGCGGTCATCGCGGGCTACATCGTGTTCTCCATCGTGCTTTCGGAGTGGCGCATCAAGTTCGTGCGCCGCATGAACGACGCCGACACCGAGGCCAATGCCAAGGCGATCGACAGCCTGCTGAACTACGAGACAGTGAAGTATTTCGGCAACGAGACCCACGAGGCGCGGCGTTTCGACGTCGGGCGCCGCCGCTACGAGACAGCCGCGATCCGGTCGAGCCGGACGTTGTCGCTGCTCAACATCGGGCAGGGCGCGATCATCTCGGTGGGCCTCGTCGCTGTGATGGCGATGGCCGGGCAGGGCGTCGTCGCCGGCACCATGACGATCGGCGACTTCGTCGCGGTCAACGCCTTCCTGATCCAGCTCTACATGCCGCTCAATCTGCTGGGCTTCGCCTATCGCGAGATCCGGAACTCGCTGGTGAACATGGAGAAGATGTTCGGGCTCCTGGAGGTGCAGACCGAGATCTCCGACAGGCCCGGAGCGCCGCCGCTCGCGGTCGCAGGCGGCGAGATCGTGTTCGATCATGTCGATTTTCACTATGAGCCGGCGCGGCCGATCCTGCACGACGTGAGCTTCACGGTTCCGTCGGGCAAGACGGTGGCGATCGTCGGCTCCAGTGGCGCGGGCAAGTCGACCGTGTCGCGTATCCTGTTCCGCTTCTACGACGTCGCCGGCGGCAGCGTGCGGATCGACGGCCAGGACATTCGCGGCGTGCAACAGAAGAGCCTGCGCGCGGCGATCGGCGTGGTCCCGCAGGATACGGTGTTGTTCAACGACACCATCTACTACAACATCGCCTACGGCCGGCCGGAGGCGACGCGCGAGGAGGTGGAGCACGCGGCCCGGCTGGCGCGTATCCACGACTTCATCGTAGCCCTGCCGCAGGGCTACGAGGCCACCGTCGGCGAGCGCGGCCTGAAGCTTTCCGGCGGCGAGAAGCAGCGCGTGGCCATCGCGCGCACCATCCTCAAGAATCCGCAGATCCTGCTGTTCGACGAGGCGACCAGCGCGCTCGACACGCGCACCGAGCAGGAGATCCAGCGCTCGCTCGAGGAGGTGAGCCGGGGCAGGACGACCGTCGTCATCGCCCACCGGCTCTCGACCATCATCAATTCCGACGAGATCGTCGTGCTCGATCGCGGCCGTGTCGCCGAGCGCGGCCGCCATGGCGAGCTCCTGGCACGCGGCGGGCTCTATGCTGACATGTGGCGTCGCCAGCAGGAAGCGGCCGCCGAGGCCGAACGGCACGTCGAGGAGCCGCCGTCGCTGCGCTCGGAAGGACATCTTCGTGTCGCAGACTAGCGTCGCCGTCGGTCCCTGGCGCTCGCTGCTCCCCGTTTTCGCTGCCTGCGCCGCCATTGGCTTGCAGGCCGGCGTCGCGCTGCCGCTCATCCCGCTCGCGCTGGAGAAGCAGGGCGTCCATAAGCTCACCATCGGCATCATCACAGCCGCCTGGGCGGTCGGGATGCTGGCGACGGCACCATACATCCCGCGGCTCGCCGCGCGGCTGGGCGCTGTGCCGTTCATCCTGGCATCCGTCGTCGCGGGATCGGCGATCACCGTCGCATACACACTGACTGACAGCCCCGCCGTCTGGTTCGTCCTGACGCTGCTGCACGGCGCCGTCGGCGGCGTGCCCTGGGTGGTGAGCGAGATCTGGATGAACGTCGTCGTCGAGGAGAAGCGCCGCGGCCGGGTGATGGGCGTCTACGCCACCATGGTCGCGTTGGGGATGGCGCTGGGGCCGCTCGTGCTGCAGGTGGTCGGCGTCTACGGGCCGTTGCCGTTCGTCACCTGCGCGGCGCTGGCGCTGTGTGTCGCGCTGCCGCTGCTGCCCTACTGGAAGACCGCGCCGGCGATCGAGCATGCCGAGGACAGCGGCTACATCGCGGTCGTCACCATGGCGCCGCTGGCGATGCTCGCGGCCTTTGCCTGCGGTCTCGGCGAGCAGGTCGCCTTCAGCTTCCTGCCGGTCTACGCGGTGGGCGCGGGCGTCTCGCCGGAAACGGGAGCGCTCTGGCTGTCGGCCTTCGTCGCCGGCAACGTCATCCTGCAATGGCCGATCGGCTGGGCGGCCGACCACGCCGACCGCCGCCTCGTCCTCGCCGGGTGCGCGCTGGCGAGTGCCATCCTTGTGCTGCTGCTGCCGGCCGTCCCGGCGCAGTCGCCGGCGATCATCGGCGTGATCATGGTGTGGGGCGGCATCTCCTTCGCGATCTATCCGGTGGGCCTGGCGTTGCTCGGGCAGCGCTTCAGCGGCGGCGACATCGCCCGCGCCAACACCGCCTTCAGCATGATCTACATCGTGGGCGGGCTGGTCGGCCGGCCGATGGCGGGCGCGGCGATGGATGCGGTGGGCGATCCCGGGCTCGGCTGGACCCTGGCCTTCTTCTATGGCGTCGCGACTGTGGGCGCCTTGCTGGCATTGCGCCGCCGCGGCTGATAAGTCTCGATGCGATGAGCGATGCCCTGCTCAAGCCCCTGCTGGCCGGCGATCGACGCGCCCTGGCGCAGGCCATCACCCTGATCGAATCGACGCGCAGCGATCATCGCGAGCGGGCCGATGCGCTCCTCGCTTCGGTGCTCCCGCACACCGGCAAGTCGGTGCGGCTCGGCATCACCGGCGTGCCGGGTGTCGGCAAGTCGACGCTGATCGAGCGGTTCGGGCTCTCACTGATCGAGAACGGCCGGTCGCTCGCCGTGCTGGCGATCGACCCGTCCTCGAAGCGTGGCGGCGGTTCGATCCTGGGCGACAAGACGCGCATGGAGGAGCTGTCGCGCCGGCATGCCGCCTTCATCCGCCCGTCGCCCGCCGGCGCGACCCTGGGCGGCGTGGCACGGCGTACCCGCGAGGCGATGCTGCTCGTCGAGGCGGCGGGCTTCGACACGGTGCTGGTCGAGACGGTGGGCGTCGGCCAGTCCGAGACGGCGGTGTCCGACATGGTCGACATGTTCATCGTGCTGCTGCTGCCCGCTGGCGGCGACGACCTGCAAGGCATCAAGCGCGGCGTTATCGAGCTCGCCGACCTGATCGTGGTCAACAAGGCCGACGGCGACCTCAAGGCGGCCGCCAAGCGTTCGGCCTCCGACTATCAGCACGCGCTGCGCATGTTGCGCTCGCCGACCGCCGGCTGGACGCCCGAGGTGGCCACCTGCTCGGCGCAGACCGGCGAGGGCGTGGTCGAGATCTGGGACGTGGTCGAGCGCTTCAACAAGGCGGTCGGCGAGAAGGGCATCGCCC
>SCVT01000150.1 GCA_004296815.1 Reyranella sp.
CCAGAGCGGCACCCAGGCCGCCGACAACACGAAGAGCGTGATGAAGGTGAGCCGCCAGTCGAGCCAGGCGAGCAGCGAGGTGACGATCGGCCCGCCGACGGCCAGTGCCAACGGTACGGCGAGCAGGGCGTTGGCGAGCGCCGTCGCGCGTTCGTGCGGCGACAGCCAGGCGCTCACCGCGCCGGTCAGCGCGGGGAAGTTGGGACCCTCCGAGACGCCCAGCAGCACGCGGGCGGCGTAGAGGACGGCGACGCTGGTCGCGACGCCCGTCATGCCGATCGACAGGCTCCACAGGATCGCCGCGACCGTCAGCACGGCGCGGGCCCCGTAGCGGTCGACGGCGAAGCCACCGGCCAGGGTCGTGATGGCGTAGCCCAGCCCGAACGCGCCCAACACCAGGCCGACATCGGTGGAGGATAGACCGAGGTCGCGCTGGATCGCGGGAATTGCATAGGCGATGGCGGCGCGATCGACGTAGTTGATCGCGGTGATCGCAAACAGAAGGAAGACGATGAACCAGCGATACCGCGTCCGCGTCATCTGCTACTCCTTGTTCCCCACAAGGTAGCATGCGAAGGACGGGAACAGTCCCGGGATGGAAGCAGCAGATGTCCGATAGTCCGCCGATCGAGTTCGCCTTCCCTGAGCTGCGCAAATGGGAGAAGGGCGCGGCGCCCTACATCCACGTGCTGGAGAGCGGCAAGCCGGGACCGACGGTGATGGTGGCGTCGCTGACCCACGGCAACGAAGTCTCGGGCGCGATCGTGGTCGACGCGCTGCTGTCGGTCGGCCTCAAGCCGCGCCAGGGCACGCTGATCCTCTCGTTCAACAACATCGAGGCCTATCACTCGTTCGATCCCAAGACGCCCTTCAAGTCGCGCCTGATCGACGAGGATTTCAACCGCACCTGGGGGCGGCTCGACCAGCCCGCGACCACGGTCGAGACGCGCCGCGCGCAGGTGCTGCGGCCCTTCGTCGAGCGCGCCGACCTGCTGCTCGACCTCCATTCCATGCACGACGATTGCGTGCCGCTGATGCTGTCGGGTCCGCTCGACAAGGGCGTGGCCTTCGCGAAGAAGATCGGCACGCCGGTCGACATCATCCGCGACGCCGGCCACGCCGCCGGCATGCGCATGCGCGACTATGGCGGCTTCGGCGATCCGAAGAGCCCGAAGAATGCGCTGCTGATCGAGACCGGCCAGCACTGGCGCGCCTCGTCGGTGGTGGTGGCCAAGGACGTGGCCGCGCGTTTCCTGGTTGAGACGGGAGTCGCCGAGGCGGGCGACCTGCCGGCGGGCTGGCGCCAGTCGACGCCGGCCAAGCAGCGTGTCGTCGAGGTGACCCACGCGGTCGCCACCAAGCGCGGCAACTTCGTGCCGGCCCGGGTCTTCGAAGGCCAGGAAGTCATCGCCAAGGCGGGGACCGTGCTGGGCCACGACGACGGCGAGGAAGTGACGACGCCCTACGACGATTGCGTGCTGGTGATGCCGTCTTCGAGCCGCCCGCTGCGGCCCGGCGTCACTGTGGTTCGCCTGGGTCGGTTGACCTGAGTCCGGGCTGCCGGCGCATCACGTAGCGCAGCTCCGAGAGCTTCACGATCCCCAGCGCGCCGCCCAGCAGGGCGTAGGCGGCGATCCCGATGGCGCAGATGCCGGCGAGCGCGAAGGCGCCCGTGACGGTGGCCTGCGAGAGCGGCACCGCCAGCCATTTCAGTCCGAACCAGAGCGCAATGCCCATGCCCGCCGTCGCGCCGACGACGCGCAGGCCGCGCGAGATGAGGCGCCCGTCGGCGATCCATTGCCGGCGCCGGCGCAGCACCACCGCCAGAAGCGCCGCGTTCAGCCAGCCCGACAGCGAGGAGGCAAGCGCGATGCCGACATGGGCGAGCGTCGTGCCGAACAGGAACCAGACGTTCAGCGCGACATTCACGGCGATCGCTGCGATGGCTATATAGAGCGGCGTGCGCGTGTCCTCGCGGGCGAAGAAGCCGGGGGCCAGCGCCTTCACAGCCACGAAGGCCGGCAGGCCGATGGCGAAGGCTGCCAGCGCGCCGGCGGTGCGCCAGGTGTCCTCGGCCGTGAACTGGCCGCGCTCGAACAGCACGCGGATGATGGGATCGGCCAGCAGCCACAGCGCCACGGCGGCCGGCAGGCTGAACAGCAGGCCGAACTCGATGGCGCGGTTCTGGTTGACCATCGCGGACTGGTCGTTGCCGGCGCGCAGCTCGCGCGCCAGCAGCGGCAGCAGCGCCGTGCCGACGGCGATGCCCACGACTCCCAGCGGAAGCTGGGCGATACGGTCGGCGTAATAGAGCGCCGAGATCGTCCCCACCGGCAGCAGCGAGGCCCAGATCACGTCGAGCACGACGCTGATCTGCTGCACGCCGCCGCCGATCGCGACCGGCGTCGCGAGCTTGACCAGCCGCGCCACGCGTTCGGTCCAGCGCGGACGCACGAGCGTCATGGCCACGCCCTCGCGCCGGCAGGCCGCCAGCAGCCATAGCCATTGCAATAGGCCCGCGACCGCGACGCCGATCGAGGCGGCGTAGCCCGCGTTGGGCAGGAACGGCGTCAGCCCCAGCACGGCGCCGATCAGCGCGACGTTCAGCAGGACCGGCGTGGCCGCCACATGCGCGAAGCGGTCGACGGCGTTCAGCACGCCGCCGTAGAGCGAAGCGAGCGAGATGAACAGCAGGTAGGGGAAGGCGATGCGACCGAACTCGACGGCGAGTCCGAAGGTCGAGGGATCGTCGCGCAGGCCCGGTGCCATGATCGAGATCACCCAGGGCATGCCGGGGATCAGCAGCAGCGTGAAGGGGATCAGCACCAGCAGGAGCGCGGCCTGCGCCTGGCGCGCGAAGGCGAGCGCCTCGTCGCGGCCGTTGCCCTGAAGCTCGCGCGCGAACAGCGGCACGAAGGCCGCCGAGAAGGCGCCCTCGGCGAACAGCCGGCGGAACAGGTTGGGCAGCTTGAAGGCCACGATGAACGCATCGGCGATCGCGCCCGAGCCCAGCACCGCCGACAGCACGATGTCGCGCACGAAGCCCACGACACGGCTCAGCAAGGTGAACCCGCCGACCGTGGCGATGGCGCGGCCGAGGCTCATTCCACCTCGTCTTTCCAAGGCGTTAGCGACGCCATAATTCCGTCATCGCCTTCCGGCATAGTCTCTCTCGGTGGCGGCCAGCGATGTAATGGCTGGTTTAAACCGCTGCCACAGCCGGTCCCGAAAGGGGCCGGTTTCATTTTGCGGCCGCTAGTCTGAGCAACGTCTCGCGGTCCTGCGCCACCAGCTTCTTGTAGTCGCCGACGATCTTCTCCAACTCGTCCGGCGGCAGCACGCTGTCGAGATCGTTGAAGCCCTGGGGCGCACGCTCTTCGACGATGTCGAGCATGACATCGATGCCCTTGCGGCGGTTGCTCTCGACGATGCGCGCGGTCGGCGGCAGGCGACGCTCCTCGTAGCGCTTCAGCGCCTTCTCCGGATCGTCGCCAACCAGCAGTTCCTGCGTGATCGCCTCGCCATCGAGGATCGCCTGCGAGGCGCCGTTGGAGCCGATCGGGTACATCGGATGCGCGGCGTCGCCCAGCAGGGTGATGCGGCCGTGGCTCCAGCCCGGCAGCGGATCGCGGTCGACCATCGGGAATTCGAGGATGGTGTGCGCGCTCCTGATCACCTCGGGCACGTCGAGCCAGCCGAAGTTCCAGTTGGCGAAGCGCGGCAGGAAATCCTCGAGCTTGCCCGGCTTGTTCCAGTCCTCGCGCGGCGGCGTCGAGCCGTCGCCCATATGGAGATCGCAGATCCAGTTGATCAGCGCCTCGCCGCGCTCGGCATGGGCACGGCTGATCGGGTAGCAGACGAACTTCTGATTGTGGTAGCCGGCCTGCACCATGGTGGCGCCGCCGAGATAGGGCTTTCCCACGGTGACGCCGCGCCACATCTGGATGCCCTGCCACTTGGGCGGGCCTTCGTCCGGATGGTAGTGCGCGCGCACGGCGGAGTGGATGCCGTCGGCACCGACCAGGATGTCGGCCTCGACGTTCTCGGCGGGCATGCCGTCGCGATCGACGAAGTGCGCCGAGACCTTGCCGTGATGCTGCGCGAAGCGCGCGATGCGCCGGCCGAAGCGGATGCGGTCCGCACCCAGCATCTCCTGCGCCGCGCGAAACAGGGTCATCTGCAGCTCGCCGCGATGGATCGAGAATTGCGGCCATGGCAGCCCGGCATGGCGGCCGCGCGGATCGGCCCAGATCGTCTGGCCGTGGCGGTTGGCGTAGCGCAGCTCGCGCGTCTCGATTCCCGTGGCCGCCAGCGCGGGCTCGAGCCCCAGGCCGGACAGGATACGGATGGCGCCGGCCTGGATGTTGATGCCGACTCCCAGAGGCCGCATCTCGCCCACGGCCTCGAAGACATGCACGTCGAAGCCCGCGCGATGCAGGCACATCGCCGCGGTGAGCCCGCCGATCCCGGCGCCGGCGATCACGATCTTCATGGCCGATTCAGGCGTCGCGGCTCAGGCCGCGATAGAGCAGGGCGGCCTGGTAGGCGGCCCAGCGCTCGGCCTGCGTCTCGCTGAGCTCGCGCAGGTAGGCCCAGCTGTAGATACCGCTGTCGTGCTTGTCGTCGAACACGATGCGGATCGCGTAGTGGCCGACCGGCTCGACGGCTGTGATCTTCACGTGACGGCGGCCGGAGACGATCTTCTTCTGGCTGGGACCGTGGCCCTGTACCTCGGCCGACGGGCTCTCGACGCGGAGATACTCTGCGGTGAGCGAGCACTTATGGCCGTCGGAGAAATCGATCTCGAGCCGTCCTTCTTCCTTGAAGGCACGCAGCTCGACCGGCCACGGCGCTGTCGTCGATTCGTAGCTGCCCTCGTCGGGCACGGCCTTGGGAAAGAGATCAGCCGTCATGGCACGTCGCGGATCTGCCGCGCCTCGCTCACCAGCATGATCGGGATGCCGTCGCGGATCGGGTAGGCGAGGCCAGCCTTGCGGCTGATCAGCTCGCCGGCCGCGGCGTCGTATTCCAGCGGCCCGTGCGTCGCCGGGCAGACCAGGATCTCGAGCAGCTTGGGGTCCACGCCGGCGCGGCGCGGGGCTGCGGTGTCGTCCGATGGAGGGCTCATCGTGCGTCTTTTCCTTGGCTCTTGTTGAGCGATTTATAGCACGAAGAGGTCAGTTCGTCCGGCGCGGCGGCGTCTCGGAGGAGGGGCCGAAAGCGTTCATTTCCAGGAACGCGATCAGGAGCTTGGCGCGCGCGGAGGTGTCGGCGGCCTCCAGCAGTGCCTGCTTCTCGGCCGGTCCGAAGGGCAGGACCATCGAGAGCGAGGTCACCAGGTTGGCATCGGCCGCCTGCTTTACCGCGTCCCAGTCGGTCGAGAGGTTCTTGCCGCGGAAGAAGGCGGCCAGGCCGGCCATCAGCCGGTCGCGGTCGAGCTCGACGATCTCGTCGTCGTGGTCGAGGTCGGCACGGTAGGGCGAGAACAGCGAGGAGACGCGGCGGTAACCACCTTGGGCCAGCTCGAGCTCGCGACCGACATCGAAGCGGCAGACGCCGGATAGCGCCAGCAGCAGGCGGCCGTCCTCGGTCTCGTTGAAGCTCACGATACGGCCGGCGCAGCCCACCTTGTGGACCTGCGGACGCCCCCCGTTCGATGGGTCGGCGCCCGGCAGCCCGTCGCCCGCGAAGCCGCCGGGCTGCACCGGCTGCACCATGCCGATCATGCGATGGCCGGCCAGCGCGTCGAAGATCATCGAGAGATAGCGCGGCTCGAAGATGTTGAGCGGCAGCTTGCCGCCGGGCAGCAGCAGCACGCCCGACAGCGGGAAGATCGGCAGCGTCTCGGGGAGCTGCTCGAAGCTCGGCTCGAACGGATTGCGGACCGGTGCGCTGTCGCTCATCGACCAGTTACGAGAACAGGATGGTCGAGAGCCGCTTGCGGCCGTCCACCGAGATCGGATCGGTGAAACCCAGCGCCTCGAAGAACTTGAGGAGCTGCTGTCGCGCGGCGCCCTCGTTCCAGTTGCGGTCGAGCTTGATCATGGCGAGCAGCTCGTCGACCGCTTCCTGCTTCTGGTTGCCGGCCCAATAGGCCATCGCGAGATCGAGGCGCGCCGGAAAATCCTTGGGGTCGGCCGCGGCCTTGGCTTTCAGCGCGTCGATCGGGCCCGCTTCCTTCGCCTTCTCGGCAAGGTCGATCGCGGCCTGGACCGCGGCAACGTCCGAGCCGGTGCGCTCCTTGGCCGGGATCTGCTCCAGCAGCTCCTTCGCGGCATCGAGCTCGCCGGCGGCTGCCTGATAGCGCGCGAGGCCCGCCAGGGCGCCCACGTGCGTGGGCTCGACGCCCAGGATCTCGCTGTAGATCTGCGCCGCCGTGTCCATGTCGTTCTGCGCGATCGCTGTTTTGGCCTGCTCGAGCAACTCGGCGATCTGCGCCGCCGGCGATTCGGCTCCGGGCACGCCGCCCGACGCCTGGATCAGGCGATCGACGAACTGCTTCAGCTGGCTCTCGGGCACCGCGCCCATGAAGCCGTCGACCGGGCGGCCGCCGAAGAAGGCATAGACCGCCGGGATCGACTGGATGCGCAGCTGCTGGGCCAGCATCTGGTTCTTGTCGATGTCGATCTTGACCAGCTTGACCGCGCCCTTGGCCTCCTTGACGACCTTCTCGATCATCGGCTGGAGCGTCTTGCACGGACCACACCACGGCGCCCAGAAGTCGACGATCACCGGCACGGTGCGCGAGGCTTCGAGCACGTCCTTGGCGAACTTAGTCTGGTCGCTGTCCTTGATCAGGTCGGCGGGGGCAGCCTGCGGCGCGGCGCCCTGCAGCATCGTTTCCATGGGTCCTCGAACGGGGGATTTTGCGTCGGGCTCAATGTGGCCCCCGCTCCCCCGCGACGCAAGGGGACGGCCCATCTGCCACGACCGGCCGACAGGCGGCATTGGTCCCTTCCGCTTCCCGACAAGACCGGTGTAGCCTTTCCCGCGGGCGTCCCGTTGAGTTGCGTATCGCGTCGTAACGCAAACTGTGGAGGCAGCACCGTGAAATTTCCCCGTCGCTCATTCATTCATATGTCCGTGGCTGGTGCCGCGCTGCCGGCCGTGCCCGGCATTGCGCGGGCGCAAGCCTATCCGTCGCGACCGGCCCGCATCGTCGTCGGCTTTCCCGCCGGTGGCGCCACCGACATCATGGCGCGCCTGATGAGCGACTGGCTGACCGAGCGCGTCGGCCAGCAGTTCCTCGTTGAGAACAAGCCCGGCGCCAGCGGCAGCATCGGGACAGAGACGGTCGCCAAGGCAGCCCCGGATGGCTACACGCTGCTACAGGCCGTGACGCCGAATGCGATCAATCCGGCGCTCTACAGCAATCTCGGTTTCGATTTCATCCGGGACTTCGCGCCAGTCATCTACCAGGCGCGGCTGGCCTACGTCGTCGTCGTCAATCCGTCGGTCCCCGCCAAGACGCTCCCCGAGCTCATCGCCTACGCCAAGGCCAACCCGGGCAAGATCAACTACGGGTCGGCCGGCCAAGGCACGCCGCAGAACATCACCTGCGAACTCTTCAAGATGATGACCGGGGTGAACCTGGTCCACGTCCCCTACAAGGGCGGTGCGCCCGCGGTCGCCGATCTGATCGCTGGCCACGTGCAGGTGGTCTTCGCGCCCCTCTCGGAATCGATCCCGCAGATCAAGGCCGGCAAGCTGCGCGCCCTGGCGGTAACGCCCGTGAAACGTCTGGACGTGCTGCCGGACGTTCCGACGATCGCCGAGTTCGTGCCGGGCTATGAGGCCAGCGGCTTTGCCGGTATCAGCGTGCCCAAGGGCACGCCGGCCGACGTCATCGATCTGCTGAACAAGCAGCTCAATGCCGCCCTCGCCGACCCCAAGATCAAGGGCCGGATCGAAGAGCTGGGCGGCACGGTGATGGGGGGCACGCCGGCGGAATTCGGCAAGCTCGTCGCGGACGCCACCGAGAAGTGGGCGAAGGTCATCAAGGCCGCGGGCATCAAGCCCGAATAGCGCCGGCCGTTCCTGCACGACGGGCATTTCTGCCCAGCGAGTGACCGCGCCGCGGGCGGATTGACTCGTCAAACCTCGAATGTCCTAATGTCATAACAATAGAAGAGCCCGCGCCACAAGGCGCGGAACATGATGTTCCTGGGAGGGAATGATGAAGGCATTGAAAGCCACCATTCGTGCGCTCGCACTCGCGGGCCTTGGTCTCGCGTCGGCAACGGCTGCCCGCGCCGAGGATATCGTCGTCACGCATTACGGCTCGCTGCTCTACGGCGTGCCCTACGCGATCGCGATGGAGAAGGGCTACTTCAAGCAAGCCGGCGTCGACATCACGGGCATCCTGACCTCCAAGGGCGGCGGCACCTCCGTGCGCAACATGATGGCGGGCGACACGCTGTTCGCCGAAGTGGCGCTGCCGGCGGCGCTCAGCGCCATCAAGGAAGGCTTCAACATCAAGATCATCAGCGGCGGCACCGACGGCCGCAGCAGCTTCTGGGTGACGCGGCCCAACGAGGCGATCGACAAGGCCGCCGACCTCAAGGGCAAGCGCTTCGTCTATTCCCGGCCGAAGTCGGTGAGCGAGAGCATCACGCTTGCGGTCCTGAAGTCGTGGGACGTCCCTGTCGCCGACGTGAAGATGGTAGCGATCGGCGATTTCGGCGCGGGCCTCACGGCGCTCGAGCACAACAAGATCGATATCGCGATCATCCCCGAGCCGATCTACTCCCAGAAGGAGAAGGCCGGGGTGAAGTACAAGGTCCTGCCGTGGCTGGACGAGAAGCTGCCGGCCTACGCGCAGACGGTGGGCATCGCGACCGACGAGGCCATCGCCAAGCATGGGCCGAAGCTCAAGGCGGTCATCGAGGCGCGCCGCAAGGGCGTCGAGTTCCTCTATGCCAACCCCAAGGAGTCGGCCGCCATCCTGGCCAAGGCCTACAACCTGCCACCCGACGTCGCCGCCAGCGCCATCAACAACATCCTCAAGATGAACCCGACCTGGTGGAACCATGGCGAGCTGAAGCAGCCGCTGATGGAAGCCATGGCCGAGGCCCTGGGCTCGGTCGGCGCGTTGCAGCTTCCGATCGACTGGAAGGCCGCGATCAACGCGAGCTTCCTGCCGCCGGCGAAGACGCAATAATGGCGAGCGTTCAGCGCCTGGCGGCGGTCGACGCTGCCTCGGCACCCAACATCCATGCGCGTCTCGACGGCGTGACGCGCGTCTACCCGCCGCGTGCCGGCCATGCCGAGGTCCATGCGCTGGGCCCGCTGTCGCTCGACCTGCGCGCCGGCGAATTCTTCAGCGTCGTCGGCCCCTCGGGTTGCGGCAAGTCGACCCTGCTCGACGTCCTGGCGGGCCTCGCCGTGCCCTCGGCCGGGACTGTCGAGTTCGAAGGCAAGCGCGTGCTGGGCGAGGTGCCGGACGGTGTCGGCGTGGTCTTCCAGGAGGATGCGAGCTTTCCCTGGCTGACGGTCGACGACAACGTCGCCTTCGGCCTGCGCCGCTCCGGTGTCGATGCCGCAGAGATCAAGCGTCGCGTCGATTTCGCCATCGGTTTCATGGGCCTGCGCGATTTCCGGCGGGCCTATCCCAGCCAGCTCTCGGGCGGCATGCGCCAGCGCGTCTGCATCGCGCGCACGCTGGTGCTGCAGCCGCGCCTGATCCTGCTCGACGAGCCGTTCGGGGCACTCGACCAGCAGACACGGCTCCTGATGGGCGACGAGCTGCTGCGGCTGTGGCGCGAGACCTCGGCCACGGTCCTGCTGATCACCCACGCGCTCGACGAGGCCAATCTTCTCTCCGACCGCATCGGCGTCATGTCGGCGCGTCCTGGCGTTTTCATCGACATCGTCGAGACGGGCTGGCCGCGCGACCGCGATTCGCGCCTCGCTGAACGGCCCGACTTCGGCGCGGTGACCTCGCGGCTCTGGTCGTTCCTGCGTGGCGAATCGCTGCGCGCGCTGGGGCAGGGAACGGCGGCGGCAGCAAGATGAGCAAAGCCGGCTGGATCCGCACCGTCGTGCTGGTCGCCGCCGTCGGCGCGCTGGAGATCGCCTGTCGTACCGGCGCGATCCCCGCCACCATGGTGGTCGCGCCGTCCGTCATGGTGCTGGCGCTGGTCCATACGCTGCAGTCCGACGAGATCGGCATGCATCTCCGCCACACGCTCTCGGCCGTGGCGATTGCGATGAGCCTGTCGATCGTCGGCGGCTTCATCATCGGCTTCATCCTGAACTGGGTGCCCTTCCTGCGCCGCGCCTTCAGTCCCTTCCTCGCGGCCTACTACGCCATCCCGCACTTCGCCTTCTACCCGCTGCTGATCGTGATCTTCGGCCTCGGCCCCTTGCCGCTGATCGTGCTGGCGACCCTGTTCGCCATGGTCGCCATGATCCTCGCCACCATGGCCGGGCTCGACCGCGTGCCGCGCGTGCTGCTCAAGACGGCGCGCATCCATCGCCTGTCGCTGCTTCAGGAGATCTGGCGCGTACGCCTGCCGGCCGCCGCGCCGCACATCCTGTCCGGGCTGAAGCTCGCGGTGGCCTATTCCTTCATCGGCGTGATCGCCGGCGAGTTCATCCTGTCGACCAGCGGCATCGGCCACGAGATCGCCTTCGCCTACGACAATTTCGACAACAAGCGCATGTACGCCCTAATCCTGTTCGTGCTGGCGATCGTCACCACCTTCAACATGGCGGTCTTCGCCTGGGAACGGCGCATGCTGCGCCGGCGCGGCGCATGAGCCGGGGCCTGCTTTCGCTGCGCGCCTGGCGTGACCCCATCCTCGTCGCGATCTCGCTGGTCGCGCTGTGGCAGGTCCTGCACGAGATCGCGGGCGATTCCGCCGTCACCGCGCCCGCCCCGACGCTGTCGCATCTCTGGGAGATGATCGGCCAGACGCGCTTCCTGCCGCATCTGCGCGAGACCGGCCTCGCTTTCCTGCAGGCGCTGGCCATCGCCTTCGGCGGCGGCGTGCTGCTGGGCGTCGTGCTGGGCGGCCACAAGCTCACCGGCGAGGTCGCCGAGCCGATCCTGGTGGCGCTCTACTCGATCCCCAAGATCACGCTCTACCCGGTGATCCTGCTGCTGTTCGGCCTCGGCATGCCGGCCAAGGTGGCGTTCGGCGCGCTGCACGGCATCATCCCGGTGGTGCTGTTCACCATGAACGCCGTGCGCAACGTCAACCGCACCTATCTCCGTGCCGGCCGCGCCATGCGGCTCTCGCCGGCACAGACCGGCTGGCACATCCTGGTGCCCGCGACCCTGCCCGAGATTTTCTCCGGCCTGCGCATCGGCTTCTCGCTCACTTTGCTCGGCACCATGCTGGGCGAGCTGTTCGCCTCGCAGCGCGGCCTGGGCTTCCTGCTGATGACGGCGATCGACCTGCACGACGTGAAGACCATCCTGGCCATCGCCGTCCTGATCTCGGCCTTCGCCGTCGCGACCAATGCCGCGCTGCTCGCCATCGACCGGCACCTGCATCGCGGCGCGGCCGCGGACAGTTCAGGGAAGTAGGGCATGGACCGCATCGCCGTCCGCCGCGAGCTGGGATCGCCACTCCACCATCAGATCTATCTCGTGCTGGCCGATGGCATCTCGACCGGCCGCTACGGCGTGGGCGAGGTGCTGCCGACCGAGGAGCAGCTCACCCGCATGTTCAGCGTGTCGCGGATCACCGTGCGCCGCGCCATGGAGAGCCTGAACGATGCCGGCCTGATCGAGCGCGGCGCCGGCCGCCGCACCGTGGTGCGCGCCCAGCTCGGTCGGCCGATGCGCATGACGATGAACTCGGTCATCGAGAACATCGTGGCCTACGGCAGCGAGACCGACGCCAGGGTCGTCGAGTTCGGCTATGTCGAGGCCCGCGGTGTTGTGCTCGACCGGCTATGGCAGGCGGCGGAGAAGCCCGTGCAGCGTGCGGTGCGCGTGCGCAGCCACGAGGGCGTGCCGATCATGCATCTCACCAGCTACGTGCCGTCGGCGCTCGGCGAGACCTTCACCGCCGACGATCTCAACCGCATCCCGATGTTCCAGCTGCTGGCCCGCGCCGGCGCGCACCTCGCGCGCGGCGACCAGGTCGTCTCGGCGACGCTCGCCGACCCGACCGTGGCCTCGCGTCTGGCCGTCAAGGTCGGTGCGGCGCTGATCGACATGCGCCGCATGATGTTCGACCAGAAGGGCCGCGCCGTCGAATATATCGAGATGCTGGCCGTCCCCGACCGCATGACCATGCGCATGGAGCTGGGCTCCGGCCACATCGCCTCGGCAAAAGCCAAACGGAAACCGTCGCGCACCAACCGCAAGTGAGAGAGGGAACCCTCATGTCCAACGCCGCCAAGCTCCGCACGCTGCTCGCGTCGAAGAAGATGATCGTGGCCCCCGGCGCCATCGACTGCATCACCGGTCGCGCCATCGCCCAGGCGGGCTTCTCCGCCGTCTACATGACCGGCGCCGGCACCTCGGCGACGCTGGGCTATCCGGACTACGGCCTCATCACCATGAGCGAGATGGTGGGCAACGCCTCGCGCATCGTGAACTCGATCGACATCCCGCTGATCAGCGACAGCGACACCGGCTTCGGCAACGAGCTCAACGTCTTCCGCACCGTGCAGGAGTTCGAGCGCGCCGGCGTCGCCGCCATCCACATCGAGGACCAGGTGTTCCCGAAGAAGTGCGGCCATCTCGACAACAAGGAGCTGGTGAGCCGCGAGGACTTCATCGCCAAGATCCGCGCCGCCTCGGCCGCCCGCAAGACGAAGGACTTCTGCATCATCGCCCGCACCGACTCGCGCGCGGTGGTGAGCCTCGACGAGGCGGTCGAGCGCGCCAACGCAGCCCTCGCGGCCGGTGCCGACGTGGCCTTCGTCGAGGCTCCGCAGACCATGGCCGAGATCGAGGCCGTGCCGAAGCGCGTGAAGGGGCCGTGCCTGCTGAACATCGTGCGCGGCGGCAAGACGCCCGAGATCGAGCTCGAGACGGCCGAGCGCATGGGCTACGCCATTTCCATCGTGCCGGGCCTGCTGCTGGGCGGCATCATCTCGACCTGCGACCGCCTGCTGGGCGACCTCAAGCAGGGCAAGTTCCCGCCGGTCACCGGCTCGCCCGGCAAGACCTTCGCCCGCTTCGGCGCCGCCGAATGGGACGAGCGCCGCACCGCCTTCCGCGACCCGATCAAAGCCGCCGCCGAGTAGGGAGTTCGTGCCATGGCCGCCGCAGCGCGCACGATGTTCGAGAAGATCTGGCAGCGTCACATCGTCGTCGACCGACCCGACGGCTACACGCTGCTCTATATCGACCGCCATTTGATGCATGACGGCTCGGCGGCGGGCTTCGCCAAGCTGCGCGAGCGCGGCATCAAGCTGCGCCGGCCCGATCGCGGCTTCGCGACGCCCGACCACTATGTGAAGAGCGACAGCCGCTCGGTCGCGGCGATCGCCGATCCGCATCACCGCGCGCTGGTCGAGGCGATCCGCACCAACACCGCCGAGAGCGGCGTCACGCTGTTCGATCTCGGCGACGAGCGGCAGGGCATCGCCCATGTCGTCGGCCCCGAGCAGGGCGTGACTCAGCCCGGCCTGACGCTGGTCTGCGGCGACAGCCATACCTCGACGCACGGCGCGCTGGGCGCACTCGCCTTCGGCATCGGCTCGTCCGAGGTGGCGCATGTCATGGCGACCGAGTGCCTGTGGCAGAGGAAGCCCAAGGCGATGCGGGTCAGCGTCGACGGCACCCTGGGTGAGGACATCACGGGCAAGGACGTGATCCTGGCGATCATCGCCAAGATCGGCACCGCCGGCGCGGTCGGCCACGTCATCGAATATACCGGCAGCGCGATCCGCGGCCTGTCGATCGAGGGCCGGCTCACCGTCTGCAACATGTCCATCGAGGCCGGCGGCAAGGCCGGCATGGTGGCGCCCGACGACACGACCATCGCCTACATGAAGGGCCGGCCCTTCGCGCCCAAGGAAGCCGAATGGGACAAGGCGGTCGCCTTCTGGCGCACGGTGCCGAGCGACGAGGGCGCCGTCTTCGACCGCGACGTCAGCCTCGACGCCGCGTCGATCGCGCCGATGGTCACCTGGGGCACCAGCCCCGAGGACGCGCTGTCGATCACCGGCCGCATCCCCGAGCCGTCGACGGCGCCTGATGCCGCCAAGAAGGACAGCATGAAGCGCGCGCTCGACTATATGGGGCTGACACCGGGCACGCCGCTCGAGCAGGTTCCCGTCGATCGCGTCTTCATCGGCTCCTGCACCAACAGCCGCATCGAGGACCTGCGCGCGGCGGCCAAGGTCGCCAAGGGCCGCAAGGTCGTGATCCCCTCCTGGGTGGTCGCGGGCTCCGGCCTGGTGAAGAAGCAGGCCGAGGCGGAAGGGCTCGACAAGATCTTCGTCGAGGCGGGCTTCGAATGGCGCGAGCCCGGCTGCTCGATGTGCGTCGGCATGAACGGCGACACCGGCAAGCCGCAGCAGCGCATCGCGTCCACCTCAAACCGCAACTTCATCGGCCGTCAGGGACCGGGCGTGCGCACGCACCTGCTCAGCCCGGCGATGGCGGTGGCCGCGGCCGTCACCGGCCACTTCGCCGACGTCCGCAAGCTCGCCTAGGAGGCAACGACCATGGAAGCCTTCACCACCCTCGACGCGGTCGCCATTCCGATCGACCAGCCGAACCTCGACACCGATCAGATCATCCCGGCGCGCTTCCTCGGCAAGCCGCGGCCCACCCAGGTCGAGGCACTGTTCCACGACCTGCGCTACACGCCCGACAAGAAACCGCGGCCGGAGTTCGTCACCAACATGCCGGCGTACCAGGGTGCGCGCATCGTGGTGGCGGAACGCAACTTCGCCTGCGGCTCCTCGCGCGAGAACGCCGTCACGGTGATGGTCGACAACGGCCTGCGCGCCTTCATCGCGCCGAGCTTCGGCGACATCTTCTTCAACAACTGCTTCCAGAACGGCGCGCTGCCGATCCGCCTCGATGCCAAGCGCGTGGCGGAGATCCGCGCGGCGCTGCATGCCAAGCCGGGATCGACGGTGAAGATCGACCTCGCCAGCCAGACCGTGACCGGCCCCGACGGGAAGGCCGACCGGTTCGAGATCGATTCCTTCCGCAAGGACTGCCTGCTGAAGGGCGTCGACGAGGTGAACCTGACCTTGGGCTACGAGAAGGACATCGCGGCCTTCGAAGCGAAGCAGCGCCAGGAGATGAGCTGGCTGTAGTGCTTGCACTGCAAGCAATCGCTGACGGCAGCGTGAGTTGCAGGTTCAGCAGGTTCTGATAGAAATCATGTATAAGCTGGCGCTTCTTGCGCCGGCCTTTTTTGTTTGAAGCAGTTGCCATGGGCCGGTCCTGACCGCGCCTGAACCACCACGACGGCGGACCCAACCGACCGCACGAGTCTCCTAACCTCTCGAGGCTGGAGATGTCCCCGGAGCGCGCTGCGCTCCCTGATCGAATGAAAGACGAAACGACCGGCGACTCTCACGCCGGCCCGAAGTGCGACCTGCGACAACTGCTACAAAGCGGTACGTCGTGGTGTAGCACTCGAAAATCAAATCGACCGCGCAGATGTTGCATCGAAGGCCCGTCGTACCCGCGTCGGGGCGGCGGTGGAGCTGTAGCGCGGCTACGACCGGATCTGGTGCTTCATCAGCTCGTCGCCGAGCCGGCCGGTGAGGAAGAGTCCGCACATGCGGTAGTCGCTGATCAGCGACCAGAACGGCGCCTCGAAAGTGGCCGGTTTGTTCTTCTCGACGAAGAAATGACTGAACCAGGCCGGGCCGTAACCCAGGAAGGGCACCGCCAGCAGCCACCACCAGTTCTGGGTGGCGAGCGCCCAGACCAGGAACGCCGCCGAGCCGATGGTGCCGACATAGTGGATGGCACGCGTCGACGGCTTGGCATGTTCCCGCAGATAGAACGGCCAGAACTCGGCATAGCTTTGGAAGCGCGAGGCCATGCCTCAGTCTACCCCAAAGCGCCCGACTTTTTGAGGGCGTCGATCTCGTCGGCGGAGAAGCCCGCCTCGGCGAGCACCTCGTCGTTATGCTGGCCGACGGCGGGCGGGGGCCCCGCCTTGCGGGGGCGTGCGAAGCCCAGGCGAATGGGATTGTTCACCGTGCGCGGGATCTCGGGATTGTCGGTATCGGCGAAGATGCCGGCATGGGCCGCCTGCTCGTCGTCGACCACGTCGGCCAAGCGCCCGATCACGCCGAACGGGATGCCGGTGCCGGCGAGCGCCTGTTCCCACTCCGCGAAAGTGCGCGAGGCGAAGACGGGCTTCAGGATCGCGAGCAGGTCCATCGCATGGGCGCGGCGCTCGGGGCGTCCGGCGAACCGCTCGTCCTGCAAGAGCTCGGGCCGGTCGATGACGGCGCAGAACTTCTCCCAGAGCCGATCGTCGCGCACCATCAGGAGCTGCAGCCAGCGATCGTCCTTCGTCCGGTAGAGGTTGGTCAGCGCATTGCCCGGCCGGTCGGGGCCGCGGCGCGGCGGCAGCTTCGCGCCGAGCAGCGCGCCCGCGGCCGAGGTGCCGTTGGCCCACACGCCGTTGGCGTAGAGTGAGGTGCCGACCCAGCCGCCCTTGCCGGTCTGGTCGCGTCGCCTGAGACCGAGAAGGATCGCGGCGACCAGCGTCATCGCCGTCGCGCGGTCGCCCTGCGCCGGCAGCGAGAGGCCGGGCGGGCCGTCCTCGTAGCGCGCGGCGTCGAGGATGCCGGAGCGGCCGAAATAGGCGGTGATGTCGAAGCCCGGCCGGTCGCGGTCGGGGCCGGTTTCGCCGTAGCCGGTGAGCGAGCAATAGACGAGGCGCGGGTTCAGCGGCTCGATGTCCTCCCAGCGGAGCCGCAGCCGTTCGCGTGCCGGCGGCGGGAAGTTCACGATCATCACGTCGGCGGTCTTGATGAGCCGCTCGAGGACGGTGCGGGCGCCGTCGGTCTTGAGATCGAGGGCGAGCGAGCGCTTGTGGCGGCCGTCGAGCTGCCACGGGAAATTATGCTCGCTCTGCGGGTAGCTGGCGTTGCGGAAGCTGTTGCGGTGCGGGTCGCCGTCGACCGGCGGCTCGATCTTGATCACGTCGGCGCCGAAATCGGCGAGCGCGACCGCCGCCGCGGGCGCGGCGATGAACGAGCTGACGTCGAGAACCTTCAGCCCGGCAAGCGGCAGAGGCTCATCGCTGCTCATCTGACGGCGCCGCTCGCCTTGAGGCTTGCGATCTCCTGCGCGCTGAGCCCGGCCTCGCGCAGGATCTCCTCGCTGTGCTCGCCCAGCGCCGGCGCGGGCTTCGCGATTCGCTGCGTGGCGAAGCCGAGGCGGATCGGGTCGGCGAGCGTGCGCGGCATGTCGGGGATCGCCGTCTCGACGACGGCGCCGCAGGCCACGGCCTGCTGGTCGTCGGGCACGTCCTGCGGGCGGCTGATGACGCCGAAGGTGACGGCCTCCGCCGCCAGCGCATCGCGCCAATGCTCGTAGGGCTTCGTTGCGAACGTCTTGCTCAGGATCGCCGCCAGCTCGGGCGCGTTGGCGCGGCGCTCGGGCTCCTTGGCGAAGCGCGGATCGTCGATCAGGGCGTCGAGGCCCATCGCCTTGCAGAGCGGCGCCCACAATTTGTCGGCGCGCACGATGGTGAGCTGCAGCCAGCGATCGTCCTGGGTGCGGTAGATGTTGCCCAGCGCCGAGCGCGGCCGGTCGGGCGGCGGGCGATGCGGCAGGAACGCGCCGACGAGCGCGGCCTGGGCGATGACGCCGCACGACCACAGGCCGTTGCCGAGCAGCGATGTGCCGACCCACGAGCCTTCGCCGGTCTTGGTGCGATGCATCAGCGCCATCAGGATCGCCGAGACGAGCGTCATCGCCGTCGCACGGTCGCCCTGCGCGGGGCCGGGTACGCCCGGCGGCCCACCTTCGTAACGCTGCGCGTCGAGGAGGCCGGAGCGGGCGAAGTAGGCGGTGGCGTCGAAGCCCGGACGGTCGCGATCCGGGCCGCTCTCGCCGTAGCCCGTCAGCGAGGCGTAGATCAGCTTCGGGTTCACCTTCTTCACGTCGTCGTAGGCGAGCTTCAGCTTGTCGCGCACCGGCGGCGGGAAGTTGCAGATCAGGATGTCGGTGTTCACCAGCAGCCGATCGAGCGCGGCCCGCGCCTCGGCCTGCTTGAGGTCGAGCACGAGGGAGCGCTTGTTCCGCGAATCCATCTGCCAGGGGTAGTTGACCGCGCTTTTCGGGTAGTTCGACGAATCGTGCATGATCCGGCGGTTGGGGTCGCCGTCGGGGCCCTCGATCTTGATCACCTCGGCGCCCCAGTCGCCCAGCACGGTGGCCGCCGCGGGGGCGGCGATGAACGAGCTGATGTCGAGTACGCGCAAACCTGCCAGCGGCAGGGCAGAATGGGCCATGGAAGAAATCCCCGTTTTGCTGATACTAGCGCGGGGCTGAAGAGGTGGACATGGCGGCGAAGCGGACTGCGAAACGCAAACCCAATTTCCTGATCGTCCTGATCGACGATCTCCGGTTCGACGAGCTGGGCATCTGCGGCCATCCCTACATGAAGACGCCGCACATCGATCGTATCGGCCACGAAGGCGCGATGTTCACCTCGGCGTTCCACACCACGCCGCTCTGCTCGCCCAACCGCGCCTCGATCCTGACCAGCCAGTATGCGAGCCGGCACGGCATCATCGACAATGTGGCGCGCGACGCGCACAGCCATCGCCTGCCGAACTACCACGTGATCCTGCAGCGCCTGGGCTATGAGACCGCGCATGTCGGCAAGTGGCACATGGGCAATTCGGGCGGCCCGCGTCCGGGCTACGACAGGTGGGTGAGCTTCCCGGGCCACGGCTCGATCTTCAACCCGGTGCTGAACATCGACGGCGACGAGCGCCAGCACCAGGGCTACATCACCGACCTTCTCAACCAGCATGCCGTCGACTTCCTGAAGAAGAAGCACGACAAGCCGTTCGCGCTCTTCCTTGCGCACAAGGCCGTGCATCCCGACGCCTTCCAGGCGCCCGACGGCACGATCGACCTCAGCAAGGGCGGCTACGGCGTGCCCGAGCGCCACAAGGACCTCTACAAGGGCGAGCACTTCCCACTGCCGCCGAGCGCACTGCCGTACGACGAGGTGGTGAAGCAGAAGCCCGCGTGGAAGGAAGCGTTCGAGCTGAAGGTGAACGAGGCCTCGCGCGCGGTGCTCGACGGCATCGGCGCCGGCACGCAGGAGGAGATTCGCCTGCGCGCCGCGATGATGGCGTCGGTCGACGAAGGCATGGGCGACATTTTCAAGGTGCTCGAGGAGACCGGCGAGCTCGACAACACCTTCATCCTGTTCCTGGGCGACAATGGCTACTTCTTCGGCGAACACGGGCTGGGGCCGGAGCGCCGCTTCGCCTACGAGGAAGGCATCAAGTCGCCGTTCCTCATCCGCTATCCGACTTGGTTCAAGGCAGGGACCGTGAACGACGAGTTGGTGCTGGCGCTCGACATTGCGCCGACGCTCGTGGACCTCGCCGGCGGCAAGGAAGCCGACTTCAAGACGATGCAGGGCCTGTCGCTGAAGCCGCTGGCTAGGGGCGCCAAGCCGAAAGGTTGGCGCACCTCGTTCATGTGCGAATACTTCAGCGAGAACGCCATGCCGTGGCTGGTGGGCATGAGCTACAAGGCGATCCGCACGCGGCGCCACAAGTACATCCACTGGACGCAGAAGTCGCTCGACGGCGTGGACTGCGACGAGCTCTACGATCTCAAGAGCGATCCCTACGAGATGCACAACTTGATCGGCAAACGCAGCGAACGGCCGACCGTCGCGCGATTGCGCAAACAGCTCGCGGCCCTGGTCGCGCAGTCGGTGGGGCTATGAGCGCGCTGGGGGCGCGCCACTCCAGTGGCGCGATCATCGCTTGCATCAACGAAGACGCGCGACTGGAGTCGCGCGCGCCCAGCAGGAGATCATGATGCTGACGAAGAGAGCCTTCCTGACCGCAACGCTCGTTGCGGCATCCGGTGTTGTCCGGGCGCAGACCTATCCTGCCAAGCCGATCCGCATGATCGTCCCCTTGGCGCCGGGCGCCACGGCCGACATCGTCGCCCGCATCTTCGCCGAGGAACTCGGCAAGGCGCTGGGCCAGACCGTCGTCGTCGACAACAAGACCGGCGCCGGCGGCACCATCGCCACCGCCGAGGCGGCGCGCGCGCCAGCCGACGGCTACACGGTGGCGCTGGTGAGCCAGGGCACGATGGTCTTCAACATCGGCCTCTACAAAGCACCGGGCTACGATTCACTGAAGGACCTGACGACGGTGGCGGTGACTGGCGGCGTCTCCAACGTGCTGATCGTGCACCCCGACAATCCCGCCAAGACCGTGGCCGACGTGTTGGCCCAGGCGCGCGCCAAGCCGGGCGAGCTCACCTATTCGTCGGGCGGCGTCGGCACCAGTCATCACATGTCGGGTGTTCTTCTGGAGATGCGCACCGGTGTGAAGCTGCAGCACGTGCCCTATCGCGCCACGCCCGCCGGCATCCAGGCGGTGG
>SCVT01000151.1 GCA_004296815.1 Reyranella sp.
CCAAGCGGCTCGCGATCGACTTCGTCGTGATCGCGCCCGACGCGCCGCTGGTCGCCGGCATGGCCGACGCCTTCGCCGAGGCCGGCATCAAGGCCTGGGGACCGACCAAGGCGGCGGCCCGCCTCGAAGGCTCCAAGAGCTTCACCAAGGAGATCTGCCGCGCCAACAACATCCCGACCGCGGCGGCGGAGACCTTCACCGACCCCGCCAAGGCCGAGGCCTATGTCCGCCAGCAGGGCGCGCCGATCGTCGTGAAGGCCGACGGGCTCGCTGCCGGCAAGGGCGTGATCATCGCCGAGACGGTCGAGCAGGCGGTCGAGGCGGTGCGCGACATGCTGAGCGGCAACAAGTTCGGTGCGGCCGGCGCCTCGGTCGTGATCGAGGAATTCATGCAGGGCGAGGAGGCGAGCTTCTTCGCGCTGTCCGACGGCGAGCATGTGCTGCCGCTGCTGGGGGCGCAGGACCACAAGCGCGCCTTCGACGGCGACAAGGGCCCCAACACCGGCGGCATGGGCGCCTACTCGCCTGCGCCAGTGTTCGATGCGGCCATGCAGAAGCGCACCATGGACGAGATCGTGATGCCCACCATCCGTGCGATGGCCAGGGCCGGCACGCCGTTCAAGGGAGTGCTCTATGTCGGCGTGATGATCGACGCCAAGGGCCCGCGGCTGGTCGAGTTCAACTGCCGCTTCGGCGATCCCGAGTGCCAGGTGCTGATGATGCGGCTGAAGTCGGATCTCGTGCCGGCGCTGCTCGCCTCGGCCGACGGCAGCCTGAAGCATCTCGATCTCCGCTGGTCGAACGACGTGGCGCTCACCGTGATCATGGCGACCAGGGGCTATCCCGACTCCTATCCCCGGGGCAGCGAGATCCGCGGACTGGACGCCGCCGCCAAGGTCGAGGGCGTGCAGATCTTCCATGCCGGCACGAAAGCCGACGGCAAGCGCATCCTGGCCAACGGTGGCCGTGTGCTGAACGTGAGCGCCATGGCGCCGACCGTCGAGGAGGCCCGGCTCAGGGCCTACAAGGCGATCGACCTGATCGACTGGCCGGAGGGCTATTGCCGGCGCGATATCGCATGGCGGGCAGTCGACCGGCGGTCGTGACACCCGCCACCCGTGGCCGGTAAAATACCGCCATGCCCGATTCGCCCGATCTCTCCCAGCGCCTGCTGGCGCAGCTGCGCTTTCCGTGCGGCGACGTGCCGGAACCCGGCGACATCAAGAACGTCGCCCCCGGCATCTACTGGCTGCGCATGCCGCTGCCCTTCCAGCTCAACCACATCAACCTGTGGCTGGTCGACGAGAAGGACGGCTGGACGATCGTCGACACCGGCATCAATACGCAGGCCACGCGCGACCTCTGGGACAAGATCTTCGCCGAGAAGCTCGGCGGCAAACCGGTGAAGCGCGTGATCGCCACCCACCTCCATCCCGATCATGTCGGGCTGGCGGGCTGGCTGGTCGAGAAGTGGAACGCCGAGTTCCTGATGACGCTCGGCGAGTACATGAGTGCGCTCGCGGTCCGCAACGGCTTCGGCGACAACGACGAGGGCCGGGAGGCTCACCTCGCGAAGAACGGCGTGCCGGCCGACAAGATCTCGCTCTTCCACCGCCACAAGGGCGGCTACGCCAAGGGCGTGGCGCCGCTGCCGCCGACCTTCCGCCGCATGATCCATGCGCACCCGATCACACTCGGTGGCCATCGCTGGGACGTGATCGTCGGCCGCGGCCACGCGCCCGAGCACGCCTCGCTCTGGTGCCCCGAGCTCAACGTGCTGATCGCGGGTGACCAGGTGCTGCCCAAGATCAGCACCAATGTCGGCGTGTGGCCGAACGAGCCCGAGGCCGACGCCCTCACCTGGTTCCTCGACGGCTTCTCGCGCTTCCGCCGCCTGCCGGCCGATGCGCTGGTCCTGCCGAGCCACGGCTTCCCGTTCGTCGG
>SCVT01000152.1 GCA_004296815.1 Reyranella sp.
GGCCTCCTCGGCCTGGTCGTGGCGACCATGACCGGCAACATCAAGGTCAAGCTGCCGGAGACGGTGCTGGGCTACGAGGTGCCGCGCGAGGCGCAGCAGTGGATCGACCGCAACGCGCAGATCTCCGATCTCGGCGCCAAGGCGAGCGCCGGCTTCAAGGGCATCGCCGACTCGATCAAGTAATTCAGACGCTGGAAGTTTAGAGGGGGCGTCCAAGGAGCCTCGCAGGGTTTCGACTCTGCGAGGCTCTTTTTTTTGCCTCAGCGTGGCGGCAAGAGCTTCTTTGCCTGCATCTCGGCGAAGCCCTTCCGGAACATTGCCTCGGTGTCCATCACCTCGGTGAAGCCCGCCTGCATCAGCTTGATGGTCGAGACGAGCGCGGCCGGTCCCGGCGCGTCGCGGCCGAAGCCCATCGTGTAGTCGGCATACTCGAAGGAGAGGCCGACGAACTCCTTCAGCGTACCGGAGGCGAGCCCGTGCGCGGCGCGGATCTCCGCCCACTCCGCCTCGCGCGGACGGATCTCGCGATCGAGCGCCAGCGGCACGTGATCGCCCGCCGCGAAGCCCAGCGCGTCGGCGATGGCGGGCCAGACGTTGGGCCAGACGAAGACGTCGCCATTGGTCACGTTGAAGATCTCGTTGCGTGCTTTTTCCGACTCGCCCGACCAGGCGATGGCACGCGCCAGCAGGTCGGCATCGACCGCCTGCGCCACGCGGCCTGCGCCGCCGGGATAGTCGAGCTTCGTTTTGCCGGCCTTGCGCATCATCGCGGCGTAGACGCCGAGCGCGGGGATCACGTTCATCGCGCTGCCGACCGAGTCGCCCACGATCAGCACCGGCCGCAGGATCGTCCAACTCCATGCCGTGGCCGGCTGGCGTTCGCGCAGGAAGCGTTCCTGGTTCCAGTAGAAGTTCGGCTGCTCGTGCATCTCCGACCGGTTCTCGCGCGCCGGCACGTTGAGCGGGCGGACATGCACGCCATAGGCCTTGGTGCCCTGCAGCAGCGCGACGTGGCGCAGCGCGGAGGAGGCGCGCTCGAGCGGCGCCATGAGGTTGCGCAGCATCAGGTCGTTGGTGCGGATCTGCTCTTCTTCGCGCCAACCCGCGACCAGGCCCGGGCGCTCGTAGAGGGCCGCATAGACGAGGTGCGTGACGCCCGCAAAGTGCGGGGCGAGAGCATCACAGGCTCCGGCGTCGGTGAGGTCGAGCGGCAGCCAGCGCGCACCGTAGGTCTCGGCCGGCCTGCGGCGGGAAAGAGCGATCACTTCGCAGCCCGCTTCGGCGGCGAAGTGCTTCATCGCCGCGTAACCGACGAGACCGGTGGCGCCGGCGACCAGGACTTTCTTGGAGGGCATCGGCGGAGCCTATCACGCCGCCGATGCCGAGTGCTCCTTGACGGCGCCCTACTCCACCTTGGCGCCGGAGGCCTTGATGACGGGCGCGAGCCTCGCCTCGTTGTCGGCGCGATACTTGGCGGTGTCGGCCGGGCTCAGCCACTTGCGCTCGGCGCCCTGCTTGTCGAAGGCCTCCTTCACGGCCTCGCTCTCCAGCGCCCGCTTCAGCAGGGCCGAGAGCTTGTCGACCATTGCCGGCGGCATGCCGGCCGGGCCGCAGATACCGCCCCACGAGGTGATCTCGAAGCCGGGCAGGAACTCCGCCATGGCCGGGATGTCGGGGGCGGCGGGATGACGCTTGGCCGAGGTGACGGCGAAGCCCTTCACCTTGCCGCCCTTCATCAAGCCGAGCGGGCCGGGGATGTTGTCGAACATCATGTCGACCTGGCCCGCCAGGATGTCCTGGTGCGCCGGCGCGCTGCCGCGATAGGGCACGTGCAGGATGTTGACGCCGGCCATGCTCTTGAACAGCTCGCCGGTGATCTGCGGGCTGGTGCCGGCGCCCGACGAGGCGAAGGAATACTTGCCCGGGTTCGCCTTCAGGAGCGCGATCAGCTCCGGCACCGTGTTGGCCGGGAAATCGACGCGCGTCATCAGCATGTTCGGCACTTCCCAGAGGATCGAGACGCCGGTGAAGTCCTTGCCGGCATCGAACGGCAGCGACTTGTAGAGCGTCGGCGCGATCGCATGGGCGGCGATGGTGTAGAGGCCGATCGTGTAGCCGTCGGGCGCGGACTTGGCGATCGCGTCGGCGCCGACCACGCCGCCCGAGCCGCTCTTGTTCTCGATGATGAACTGCTGGTTGGTGAGCTTCTCGAGCTCGCGGCAGACGATGCGCGAGAGCGTGTCGGTCGGGCCGCCCGCCGGGAACACGACGATGTACTTCACGGGACGGTTGGGCCAGTCCGCCTGCGCGCGGGCGACGCCCGAGGCGATCATCGGCGCGGCCAACGCACCACCGGCGAGAACGAGCGCACGACGGCGCGGAAAGACAATCCTGGTCATCTTGAACGTAGCCTCCACTGATTCATTGTTGATGCATCTTACATAGGCCGTGTGGCGGAAACAGGGCCTTTTGCTTGGCTTCCACGATCCGCTACGGTCCCTTTTTCCAAGGAGATTCCATGTCCGGCGCCACCAACAGGGCCCAGGTCCTTCTCTGGACCGATTCGACCGCCGCCTACCTCGACGCGATCAAGGCGGCGGGCCTCGCCGAGCGGGTCACGGTCGACACCTTGCCGCGCAAGGAGAGACCGTCGGCCGACCAGCTCGCCCGCACCGAGGCCCTCATGGCCGGCGCGGTGCCGGCCGGCCTGCTGCCCACCATGCCGAAGCTGCGCTGGGCGCAGGCGATGAGCGCCGGTGTCGAGGGCTGGCTGGCGCTGCCCGACCTGCCGGCCGGGCTGACCCTCACCTGCGCGCGCGGCACTCACACCGAGTCGATGCCGGAGAACATCATCGGCTCGCTGTTTCATGTCGCGAAACCCTACGCGCAGGTTGCGGAGCACCAGAAGCAGGCCAAGTGGGTTCACACCGTCGCCCAGCCGCTGACCGGCAAGACGCTGGGCATCCTGGGTCTCGGGGCGATCGGCGGCGAGGTCGCGCGCATCGCGTCCGCGCTCGGCATGCGCGTGATCGGCACCAAGCGGCGGCCGGCGCCGATGGCGCACGTCGCCGAGGTGCTGCCGGCCGACCGCACCGACGAGGTGCTGGCGCAGTCGGACTTCGTGCTGCTGCTGCTGCCGGCGACGCCCGAGACCGACAATTTCATCGATGCAACGCGGCTCGCGAAGATGAAGCCCACCGCGTGGCTGCTGAACTTCGGCCGCGGTCACATCATCAAGGACGAGGACCTGATCGCGGCGACCAGGCAGAAGAAGATCGCGGGTGCGCTGCTCGACGTCTTCCGCCAGGAGCCGTTGCCGTCGGAGCATCCCTTCTGGAAGGCCGAAGGCATCATCGTGCTGCCGCACATCGGCGGTCCGCATCCGCAGCGCGACCGCTTCGTGGCCAGGCTGTTCGTCGAGAACCTGAAGCGCTTCCTCGAGGGCGAGCCTCTGAAGGAAGTCGTCGACCGGACTGCCGGCTACTGAGCTCTACTTGATGCCGTAGGTGGAGAACTGCTTGTCGACCTCGGGATTGAGGGTCATGGCCGCGGCCTTGTCGGCCTCGCCGTCGCGGGTCTGGCCGCTCATGACCCGCGCGATGCCGCGGCCGTACAGGGCCAGCGGACGGTTGGGGTCGATGTCGAGGGCGGCGTTGTATTCGGTCACCGCCAGCAGCGGGTCGCCGAGCTTCAGGTAAATGAAGCCGCGCGTGTCGCGCGTGTCGAGGTTGAGCGGGTTGAGCTTCAGCGCCTGGTCGCAGTCGGCGAGGGCGGAGACGAGGTCCTTGCCCGAGATGGCGCGCGACAGGCAGCGGTTGTTGTAGGCGACGCCCATCGTCGGATCGAGCTCGATCGCCTTGCTGTAGTCGTCGATCGCCTTGTCGTATTCGCCCTTGGCGAAGTGGGCGTAGCCGCGATTGTAGAGGGCGACCGGATTGTCGGGCTCGATGGAGATCGCCTGGTCGAGATCGCGGATCGCGAGATCCTGCTTGCCCTCGTAGGCGTAGATCGCCGCGCGGTTGGCGAGCGCAGCGGCGATCCGCGGGTCGATCTCGAGGGCCTTGGTGTAGTCCCTGAGGGCCGGCGCGATCTCGTTGCGGCGATTGTAGGCGAGGCCGCGCACGACATAGGCCTGCGCGTCGTCGGGTGCGATGGCGATCGCCTTGTCGAGGTCGGCGATGGCGCGGCCATTGTCGCCGATCTGGCTGTAGGCGTTGCCGCGGGCGATGTAGGCGTCGGCGTTTTTGGGCTCGAGCTCGATGGCGCGGCTGAAATCCTCGATCGCCCGGTCGTAGGAGCGCTTGCGGCTGGCGAGCAGCACGCCGCGGCCGAGGAAGGCGAGCGAGCCCTTGGGGTCGACGCGGATCGCCTCGCTGTAGTCGGCGAGCGCGCGGTCGGTCTGGCCCAGTGCGTCGAGCGAGGCGGCACGACGATAGAGGTTGAGTGCGTCCGGATTGCGCGGATCGATCGCGCCATCGTAGTGCTTGAGCGCCTCGGTGTAGTCCTCCGTCGCCAGCATCTTGTCGCCGATCGCGGATCGCGCGATCCCGCGCGTCAGGCGCGCGAGGGCGACTTCGGCGGGCTGAAGCTCGCGGGTCTGCAGGGCCTTGGAGCAGGCAGCGCTGCGCTTCTCGGCGTCGGCGGCGTTCGGCCAGGCGCCGCGCACGCAGGCTTCGTAGAGGTCCATGACGGAAGGGCCGGCCGTCGCGGCGGGCGCCGCTGCAGGGGCCGCCGCCGCCGTCGCCGTGGCAGGCGCCGCCGGCTTGGCGGCTTCCGCCACCTTTTCTATGCGGGCGTTGGGCGGCGGAAACATGTGGTAGGCGAGCGCGTAGATGCCGGCGAAGCCTGCAACGACGATCGCGACTGTGATGAGGATCTTGCGGGCCGGACGCATTCTCCGGCTGCGACGGGATCTGGATCGTTCACTCATGACTGACGTTTGTACCAGAACGTGTCGGGCACGCGCGCCATTTCGGCGCGCTCGTAGAAGCCCGTGACGTCCGGCATGGAGGTCAGGACCAGGGTCACCTGGGGCCCCAGCAGGCGTCTTGTCTCGTCGAGCAGGCCGCGGCCCACACCCAGGCCCTGCGCCGACTTGGAGACGGCAAGCTCGGCCAGATAGGCGCACCAGGAGAAGTCGGTGATGGTGCGCGACACACCCACCAGCCGCCGGTCGAGGCGGGCCGTCACGATCATGCCGGCGCCGTTCAGCATGGCCTGCAGTCGCGCCGGATCGCCGAGCGGACGCGTCGCGCCGAGGCCGGACTCGGCGAGCACGCGGCTGAACTCGGCCACGTCGAGATCCTGCTCGCGAGCATAGTGGACAGTGCCGGACGAGCTCATGACACCAACGCGTACCAGCCCTCGACCCGCTGCGTGGTGCCACCACTGCCTGCCTTGACGCGGATGCGCTTGCCCAGCACGTCGATCGAGGCGCCGGGCTCGACCTGGTGCGTGCGATGTGCGCCGTCGACCTCGACGACGAGGCTGCTCGCCGGCGACGCATTGCACAGGCGATAGACCATCGGCTTGTCACGCGCGTCGAACACGGTTTGCCAGCGGCTGCGGCCGGCGGCGATGCGCCCGACCGGCACCTGGATGCCGACCGTGTCGGCGGGAGTGGTCTTGAGAGTCTGTCTCGCCATGGATCCGACTGTCGCGCGGACACGCGAAAACCTCAACCGCCGGCCGGCGGTCGAGGCTTCGCTCAGTCAGGTCGTTGAGTGGTGCTAGCGGGTGGTGGCGCTGCCGCTGCCCGAAGCGCCGCCGCCGATGCCCAGCGAGCCGGAGCCCGAAGACGGAAGCTGGCCCTGGTTCACCGAACCGCTGGTGCCCGCACCGGTGCCGACACCCACGCCGACGCCGGCACCGCTGCCGCCCGTCGAGGCGCCGCCGCCCACCGTGCCCTGAGTGCCGACGGCCGCGCCGCCGCTGGTGCCCTGGTTGTTCGACGAGCCGCTGGCGCCCGCGCCGACACCGACGCCGGTGCCAACGCTGCCACCGGTCTGTGCCATGGCCGAGCCGCCGATCAGCAGAGCGACGGCCGTCATCGTGACGATCTTGTTCATGGGATCCTCCTTGTTGCTGGTTGAACTCGCGAAGGAGAAAACCCCGAGGAAAGCCGGGCGTTGCCGCCGGCGGACGATTGTTCTCAGACCGTGCCGAGAAACGACCGCACTTCCGCCACCGCTTCGGCCAAGCCCGTGCGTTCGACGACGACCCCTGGCGGAAAAGCGCCCAGCAGGCGGCTGGGCAGGCGCGAGTCGAGCATGACGAAGACACCGCGATCGTCGGCGCGCCGGATCAGGCGGCCATAGGCCTGCTTGAGACGCAGCCGCGCCAGCATGTCGTCGTAGCCGTTGGCGCCGGCACCGGCGGCCTTCCAGTGCGCCTTGCGCGCACGATGGAGGATGTCGGGACGCGGCCAGGGTACGCGGTCGAACACGATGAGGCGCAGCGATCGGCCCGGCACGTCGACGCCGTCACGCACCGCGTCGGTGCCGAGCAGGCACGAATGCTCCTCGGCGCGGAAGATGTCGACCAGGGTCGCTGCATCCATGCCGCCGACATGCTGGGCATAAAGCGGGAGGCCCGCTTCCTCGAGCGCCGGTGCGATGCGCTGGTGCACGCCGCGCAGGCGGCCGATCGCGGTAAAGAGGCCGAGCGCGCCGCCGCCGGCCGCCAGGAACAGCTCACGGTAGGCGGCCGCGACCTGGTCGGAATCGTCGCGCTTCACGTCCTTCACGATCAGGACCTTGGTCGCGTTGGCGTAGTCGAAGGGCGAGGCCATGGCCGCGCGCATCGCCGGTGCGGCGAGATGCTTGGCGCCGGTGCGCGCCTCGGCCACCGTCCAGTCGGCGAGCCCGGCCGGGTCCTCGTCGTTGGCGGCGTTGGGCGCGCCCAGCGAGTCGCGCAGGGTCGCCGAGGTGATCACCGCGCCGTGCGAGGGCCGGATCACCGAGTTCACGAAGGGCTCGGTCGGGTCGAGATAGTGGCGGTACATGCCGACGTCGAACTCGCGCTGCTGCACGCGCTCGACGGCGAACCAGTCGACGAAGGCGGGATCGGGATCGTTGTGGAGGCCGCGCAGCATCGCGCGCCAGGCTTCGAGCGTGAGCTCGCAGCGGTTGGCGAGCGAGCGCGCCACGCCCTCGATGCGGGCGCGCTGGCCGGAGTCGAGCTTGTCGGCCTCGGTCTCGAGCTTGGTGCGCAGCGCCTGGCGCAGCCGCCGCACCGGCGCCAGCATCTTGTCGAGCGCGTCGGCGAGCTGATCGGCGGCTTCGATCAGGCCGGGATTGAGCGGCCGCACGTCGCATTCCTGGCCGAAGCCCTGGTCGTCGCCGGCGGCGCGGGCACGCACCTGCTGGCGCACCAGGGCCAGGAACTCCTCGGCCGGCCCCAGCACCGTGCCGTCGGCCAGCCTGGTCTGCCAGTTGGGTGAGGGCAGCTGCTGCGCGAGATCGAGCAGGCGATGCAGTGCCTGCTGCGCCTCGACGTCCTCGCCGATCAGGTCGCTGAGGCGACGTTCGAGGCCGCGCGCGCGGCTGCCGCGACGGCCCTCGGCACCGAGCAGCCAGCGTCGCAGGTCGGAAGCCTCGACGCCGCTCAGATGCGCGCCGAACGCGCCGTCGGCGGCGTCGAACAGGTGATGGCCCTCGTCGAACACGTAGCGCAACGGCCGGGTCGCATCGTCGAGGCCGCCCATCGCCGCCTGGATCATCACCAGCGCATGGTTGGCGATCACGATATCGGCCTGGCGCGCGCGGCGGATCGTGCGCTCGACGAAGCACTTCCGGTAATGCTCGCACGCCGAATAGATGCATTCGCCGCGGCGGTCGGCGAGGCGCGTGATGCGGCTCCTGCCCACGAGATCGAGCAGCCACGCCGGCAGGTCGCCGCCGATCATGTCGCCATCGCGGCTGGCCAGCGCCCAGCGCGCCAGCAGCCCGAGGCCGACGGCATTCTCCGGCACGAGGCCGGTGCGCATGACGGCCTCCTGGAAGTTCAGCAGGCAGAGGTAGTTCTCGCGGCCCTTGCGGATCACGACGCGGCGGCGCTTCTCGGCGCTGTCGCGATGCAGCCGGTCGAGCTCGTTGTCGATCTGGCGCTGCAGGTTGCGCGTGTAGGTCGCGATCCAGACCGGCGCACCGTTCTTCTCCGCCCACAGCGAGGCGGGCGCCACGTAGCCCAGGGTCTTGCCGACGCCCGTGCCTGCCTCGACCAGCACGACGTGCGGCTTGTCCTCTTCCATGCGCGGCGCGAAGGCCTCGCTTGCGGCCGAGGCATAGTCGCTCTGGGTCGGCCGCGCCTCGGCGATGTTGGTGCCGGCCGAGACGAGCTGCGCCAGCCGCAGACGCGCCTCGCGCGGCTCCACCGGTTCGCTGCCGGGCGGCGGGGCGGGCGGTGGCTCCTCCCAGACGGGAAGCGTCTTCCAGACATCGAGGCCGGCGCCGGGCCGCACCTTCTTTGGCCCCTGATCGATGCCCAGCGCCGCGAGCACGGCCTCGCCCCACTGCCAGTTGCCGCGCGCCATTGCGAGCGCGGTGTCCTTCATCTCGGGCGAGGCGAGGGCTGCCATGTCGTCCAGTTCCTCGAGCAGGCCGCGCGCGACCAGCGGCAACGCCGACACTTCTTCTTCAGGAGTCGTGGGGAGGGCGAGATCGAGCGCCTCGCAGAGGCCGCGCACCGTGGGCAGGCAGAAACGTGCCGGACGTACGAAGGCGAAGAGCTCGAGCAGGTCACGCGCAAGGACATCCTCGAGACCGAGGCGGGCAGCGACGGCGGGCGCGTGACAGACCAGCGGCGGCGTGCCGGCCGCACGCAGCGCGACATTGCCGGCCGACAGGCGCTCGATCGCGCCGTCAGGCGACCGCCACAGCGCGCCGCGGGCCGTCGCGACCAGGGCCGGCCAGGAGGAGGGCGCGGGGATCGTCACCGGGCGGTGCATAGCACAGGCCAATTGCCCGATGCAGCGACCGTCGGTTGTCACTAGAATCGTGGCCCATGAAGCCACCGCCTATCGTCCGGAAGACCACCTCGGTCTTCCATCAGTCCGGCGCCCTGGAAGTCGGCAAAGGCAAGATCACCGGCATTATCGCCCTCACGCTGGGCGGCCTCGCGGTGCTGGCAGTGCTGGCATTCCACTTCCCGGAGTACCTGACGACGCCGGATCTGAGGAAAAAGTACGACGTCGGCGTGCTGCGCCAGGTGCTGCTGGTCGGCATGGTGATCGCAGGCGGCATGGCGATCGCCAACCTGATCCAGAAGCGCAATCGCTGGCTGAACGGCACGGCGCTGGCGCTGATCCTGCTGGCGGCCGCGATGGGCGGCCACCGCGTGCCGGTAGCCGACTTCCCCGACAACACGCCTTATATCGGGCTCGACTGGTTCATCCTCGACCTCCTGGGGTCGAGCATGGTCTTCATCCTGATCGAGAAGCTCTTCCCGCTGCACCGCGACCAGCCCGTGTTCCGGCCGGACTGGCAGACCGACTTCACGCATTTCATCGTCAACCACCTGCTGGTGGGCCTGGCGTTGCTGGTCGTGAACTTCGCGATCCACCGCCTGTTCGGCTGGCTGGTATGGGCGCCGCTGCAGAAGTGGGTCGGCGGCCTGCCGTTCTTCGCCGCGTTGTTCCTCGTCCTGCTGGTCGCCGACCTCGTGCAGTACTGGACGCACCGCGCCTATCACGAGATCCCGTTCCTCTGGCGCTTCCACGCCGTGCATCACAGCGCCGAGCACATGGACTGGATGGCGGGCTCGCGGCTCCACCTCTTCGAGCTTCTGACGACGCGCGTCTCGATCCTGGGCGTGCTCTATGTGCTGGGCTTCAGCCAGGCGGTCACCGACGTCTACATCGTGATCGTGGGCTTCCATGCGGTGTTCAACCATTCCAACGTTCGGCTGCCCGAAATCTTCGGCAAGGCGCCGCTCAAGTGGCTGATCGTGACGCCGGACTTCCATCACTGGCACCACAGCTCGGAGCGCGAGGCGATCGACCGCAATTACGCCGCCCACTTCGCCTTCATCGACTATGTCTTCGGCACGGCAGTGAAGTCGGACCGCCGCTTCCCCGGCAAGTACGGCGTGCTGGGCGACTACATGCCGCCGGGCTACGTCCGCCAGCAACTCTTCCCGTTCACCTGGAAAGGATGAGGCGCCGCAGGCTTCTGCTGGCGGCGGGAGGGTTGGCGGCGCTGCCGCGCGCCGCGTTCGCGGCCGACCCCGACGTGGTGATCATCGGTGCGGGCGTCGCCGGCCTCACCGCGGCGCGCACCCTGATGGCTGCGGGCAAGAGCGTGCAGGTGATCGAGGCGCGCGACCGTATCGGCGGCCGCACCTTCACCGATGCCAAGACCTTCGGCTTGCCGTTCGATCACGGCGCGCAATGGATCGAGGCGGCGAACAAGAATCCCGCCATGGCGATCGTGAAGGAGGCGCAGGCCCGCACGATTCCCGAACGCGACGAACAGCTTCTCTATCTCGGCGGCACGGTGCTGCCGAAGGACGAGTACGCGCGTTTCGAGAAGATCGCGCAGGAGGCGTCGCGCAAGCTCGAGGAGGCGCTGAAGCGCGCCCCGCCGCAGTTCGGAGATGCCGTGGTCGGCCGCGTGCTGGTGCCGGCCGACCAGCTCCAGACGCTCGCCTATTCGATGGTCGGGCCGCTGGAACAGGGCGTCGAGAACATGGAGCTGTCGGCGCGCGACTTCCTGCGTCAGCCCGAGGCCGATCCGCAGCTCTCGATCGAGGGCGGCCTCGGCACGATGATCGCGCGCTGGGGCGCCAAGGTGCCGGTGAGGCTGGGCGTCCGCGCCGTCCGCATCGACTCGACGGGGGCGACGATCACGATCGAGACCACGGCGGGACAGATGCGCGGCCGCGCCGTAATCGTCACCGTGCCGACCGGCGTCCTGGCGACGGGATTGCTGGGCTTCGCGCCGCAGCTCAACGCGGCGCGGCGCGAGGCGATCGAGCAGTTGCCGATGGCGACCTACAACAAGGTGATGCTGCAGTTCTCGTCCAAGGTGATCGACGCACCGGCCGGCCGCAGCATCGTCGGGCTGACGCGCAAGGGCGCACCTTTCGAGGCCATCGTGCGGCCGATGGGCCGCGATGCCGCGTTGATCCTGGTCGGCGGCGCGACGGCGCGGGCGCTGGAGGAGGAGGGCGGTCGCGCGGCGGTCGCCTTCGCGGTTTCGGCGCTGGCCGAGATCTTCGGCAACGAGCTGCGCGGCGTGCTCGGCGCCTCCCACGCGACGCGCTGGGGCAAGGATCCGTTCGCGCGCGGCTCGTGGTCGGTGGCGCGGCCGGGCCACGCCGACAAGCGCAAGGTGCTGGCGCTGCCGCACCATGATCGCGTGTTCTTCGCCGGCGAGGCGACCGACCCGGTCTGGGCGACGCGCGTGGCCGGCGCCTATGCGTCGGGCGTGCGGGCGGCGCGCGAGGCGCTGGCGGCGCTGGGCGCGCCACGGCGCTGAAGGTCGGCGACGATCGACAGGATCGCGGCCACGAGCAGCGCCGCCGCCGCGGCGAGCGACGGCATGGAAAGGCTGCCGGTCGCGTCATAGACGTAGCCGGCGAAGACCGGTCCCAGAATCTGGCCGACGCTGAAGGAGGCCGTCATCAGGGCGATGCGGCGACGCGGATCGCCGCCGCTGCCGTCGCGCGCGGCGACGAGGCCGAGCGCCGTCAGTCCGACGAAGGTGCCGCCGAGGAAGATCGCGGCGAGGATCACGCCGGCCGGCTGCAGCCACAGCGCGCTGGCGGCCACGCCGGTCGCCTCGACGAGGTTGGCGAGCGCGTAGGCGCGCAGGATGCCGAGGCGTGCGCCGAGCGACGTCCACAGCGCGACCGACGGCACGGCACTCAGGCCCACCACCATCCAGACATAGGGCTCGAGATGGGCGATGGCGGGAGAGCCGCGCGTCAGGTCGACGATGAAGGTCGCGGTGATGACGTAGCCGAAGCCGAACAGACCGTAGGCCAGGATCAGGGCGGTGAAGCCGCGCGCGTTGCCGTTTGCGGCGTGCGTCGGTGCAGCGTACCGCGGCGTCTCGTCGGGCGGCACGAGGGCGGCGACCGCGAGGGTCGCGGCGAGGGCGAGTGCGGCGCTCGCGAACCACAGGGTGCGCCAGTCCGCGCCGCCGCCGGCGAGGAGGGCGACCAGGATCGCCGACGCGGCGATGCCCGCTCCGACGCCCGCGAAATGCACGGCGGACAGCGAGGCCCGGCCGGCCGTCGCGAGGCGGTCGAGCACCAGTGCGGAGCTGAAGATCAGGACGAAGGCGCTCGCAGCGCCGGCGATCGTGCGCAGCGCGATGAAGAGCGGCATGGCCGTCGTCAGGCCCATGGCGGCGAGGCAAATCGCAGTGACCGCGAGCGAAGACAGCAGCCAGAAGCGACGCGAGCCGGGCAGGTGCATCGCGGCCAGCAGGGCGCCCGCGAGATAGCCGATGAAGTTCGCCGAGGCGATCAGTCCCGCCTGTCCCTTGCCGAGCTGCAGCGCCTCGACCATCGGCGGCAGGATGGGCGTATAGACGAAGCGGCCGATGCCGAGGCCCGCGGCCATCGCCAGCAGGCCGCCGATGCTGAGCAGGAGAGGGCGATTTTTCATTGCAGGCGCGGCACTTTGGGCGCTTCCCGCAATTGACGCAAATAGGCTCCGTCCGTAGTTTGATTGATCCATGTCACAGATCGATCGCTCCCTAGCCGAGGCCGCGCGCGCGTGGCCGTTTGAAGAAGCCCGCAAGCTCGTCGCCCGTACCGGCGGCAAGGTGCCGGCGAAAGGCTATGTGCTGCTCGAGACCGGCTACGGACCCTCCGGCCTGCCGCATATCGGCACGTTCGGCGAGGTCGTGCGCACGACCATGGTGCGCCAGGCGTTCCGGCGGCTGAGCGACGTGCCGGCGCGGCTGTTCTGCTTCTCCGACGACATGGACGGTCTGCGCAAGGTGCCGGACAACGTGCCGAACAAGGAGATGCTGGCGGCCCATCTCGGCAAGCCGCTGACCGCGGTGCCCGATCCGTTCAGCAACGAGCATCCGAGCTTCGGCGCGGCCAACAATGCGCGGCTGCGCGCCTTCCTCGATTCGTTCGGCTTCGAGTATGAGTTCCAGTCGGCGACCGATTGGTACAAGTCGGGCCGCTTCGACAAGATGCTGCTCGCCATGCTGCAGCACTACGACGAGGTGCAGGCGGTGATGCTGCCGACGCTGGGCGAGGAGCGTCGTGCGACCTACTCGATCTTCCTGCCGATCTCGCCCAAGACCGGCCGCGTGTTGCAGGTGCCGCTGATCAAGGTCGATGCCGACGCCGGCACCATCGTCTATCGCGACGAGGACGGCTCGACGGTCGAGACGCCGGTGACCGGCGGCAACGTCAAGCTGCAGTGGAAGGCCGACTGGGCCGGCCGCTGGTATGCGCTCGACGTCGACTACGAGATGTACGGCAAGGATCTCATCCCCTCGGCCGAGCTCAGCGCCAAGATCGTGAAGATCCTGGGCGGCAAGCCGCCGGAGGGTTTCAACTACGAGCTCTTCCTCGACGAGGAAGGCAAGAAGATCTCCAAGTCCAAGGGCAATGGGCTCTCGGTCGAGGAGTGGCTGCGCTATGCGCCGCCGGAGTCACTGGCGCTCTACATGCAGCAGCAGCCGCGGCGGGCGAAGCGCCTCTACTTCGACGTGATCCCGCGCGCCGTCGACGACTATCTCTCGGCCGTCGAGAAGATGCCGGCCGAGGAGCCTGCGAAGTCGCTCGAGAATCCCGCGTGGCACATCCACGACGGCAAGGCGCCCGCCAACTCGGCGGCCGGCGTCACCTTCGGTATGTTGCTGAACCTCGCGGGTGTGGCGCACACCGACGACAAGAACGTGCTCTGGCAGTACCTGCGCCGCTACGTGCCGGGCGCGACGCCGGAGAACGCGCCCTACCTCGACAAGCTGCTGCAGGGCGCCGTCGCCTACTACCAGGACTTCGTGAAGGCCTCGAAGAAGTTCCGCCTGCCCGCCGACAAGGAACGCGCGGCGTTGCAGGACCTCGCCGAGACGCTGCGCGGCATGGGCGAGGACGCCACCGCCGAGACGATCCAGGAAGAAGTCTACGAGGCGGGCAAGCGGCACTTCGCCAAGGAAGAGCTGCGCCAGTGGTTCAAGACGCTGTACGAGGTGCTGCTGGGCAGCGAGCAGGGCCCGCGCATGGGTGCCTTCATCAAGCTCTACGGCCGCGACAATGTCGTGAAGCTGATCGAGCGGGCGTTGGCCGGCGAGGATCTCGGCAAGGCGGCCTGAGATGCAGGACGGCGTCGTCTTCGACTATCTCAATCCGGCCATTCCCGAAGGGCTGCGGCTGCTCGACGTGCCGCTGGTGCGCGCGACCTCAGAGTCGCTGAAGGGCTACGGCGAGGTCGTGCGCGACCCCAAGGAGCAGAAGATCGAGATCGTGCCGTGGCCGCTGCAGGGCTGGCGGCGGCTCGACGCCGGCACCGGCATCGAGGGCGGCACGACCGAGGGCGTGTTCGCCTGCGCATGGAAGGGCAACGAGCTGGTCGGCCGCAACGAGGCGGTGGGCGGGCACTACGTGATCGGTTTCCGCGATCTGCCGGAGACGGCGCGGTCCGGCGTGAAGCTGTCGGACGGTCGCGTGCTCCTGTGGCATTGCAACTACCATCCCGACGGCGGCCAGCTCTTCTTCCCTCTCGACGGCAGGCCGTTCGTCGTGCCGGCGGCGCTGCCCGGCGACGACCTCAAGCCCGAAACGTTCAAGGCCTTCTGGTCGGACGGCAGCTTCGGCATCTACATCCACCCCGGCATCTGGCACGAGGGCGTGTTCCCGGTGGAGGAAAGCGGCCGTTTCTTCGACAAGCAGGGCAAGGTGCATGCGCGCGTAAGCTGCGATCTCGCCCGCGAGTTCGGCGTCCTGCTCAACGTGCCGCTGCCTAAGGTCTGAAGCCTGCCGCTGCCTTGAAGACGCTCGAGAGCGACGCGATCGCCTCGGGTCGTTCCAGCACGCCGTCGTCATGCGCGAGCATCTCCCAGACTGCCCCTTCCACGGCGGCGAGCGCGACGGCGAGTGTCGCGGCGTCGGGCACGGGCGCGCCGGCGGACGCGAACTTGGCCTGCAGCGCCGGCACGAAGGTGCGCGCCTCCTCGATGATCGCCTGCCGGCCCTGCACTTCGGGCAGGGCGTCGCGCAGCGCGAGCGAGACGTCGAGACCCTTGCGCTTCTCGGTCACGAAAGCGGTGATCGTGCGGTGGACCGCCTCGTCGGCCGTCGTCACGCCGATCAGGTCCGCGGCCAGGGCCGCCGACAGGTAGGTGCGGGTGCGCTGGCGGACGATCTCGACGGCGATGGCGTTTCGGTTCGGGAAGTACTGATAGAGCGAGCCAACCGAGACGCCGGCCAGGGCCGCGACCCGCGTAGTCGTGCAGGCGGCCCATCCGTCCTGCCGCAGAATGCGAATGGTCGCCTCGACGATGGCATCGACCGTCACGGTCGAGCGCGTCTGCGAGGGCTTCTTGCGCGGTTTCAGGGCGGTCGGCACGGCGTCGACTCCGATGCGAATGGACGGTGAGGGCACCGGTTTCCATCTTGGGTGGATGTCAGCCGGAGTCAAAGCAATGTCCGCCATCCATCTCGTCACCGGAGCCACCTCTGGCCTCGGCCTCGAACTCGCGGCGCTGCTGCTGGCCGATCCGTCGGCCCGCGTGATCGTCGGTGCCCGGCGGCCGGCCGAGGC
>SCVT01000753.1 GCA_004296815.1 Reyranella sp.
GACTTCCCCGCTGTCTCCAACACCAGCTCGGCGAAATTGAATTCCCCGTGAAGATGCGGGGTACCCGCAGTTAGACGGAAAGACCCCGTGCACCTTTACTACAACTTTGCAGTGGCATTAGAGAATGGATGTGTAGGATAGGCGGGAGCCTTTGAAGCATTGGCGCTAGCTAGTGTGGAGGCAACCTTGAAATACCGCCCTTTTGTTCTTTGATGTCTAACCGCGGTCGGTTATCCCGATCCGGGACCCTGCATGGTGGGTAGTTTGACTGGGGCGGTCGCCTCCCAAAGAGTAACGGAGGCGCGCGATGGTGGGCTCAAGCTGGTCGGAAATCAGCTGCTGAGTGCAATGGCACAAGCCCGCCTGACTGCGAGACTGACAAGTCGAGCAGGGACGAAAGTCGGCCATAGTGATCCGGTGGTTCCGCGTGAGTGGGCCATCGCTCAACGGATAAAAGGTACGCCGGGGATAACAGGCTGATACCACCCAAGCGTCCACAGCGACGGTGGTGTTTGGCACCTCGATGTCGACTCATCACATCCTGGGGCTGGAGCAGGTCCCAAGGGTTCGGCTGTTCGCCGATTAAAGTGGTACGTGAGTTGGGTTCAAAACGTCGTGAGACAGTTTGGTCCCTATCTGCTGTGGGTGTTCGAGACTTGAGAGGAGCCGTCCTTAGTACGAGAGGACCGGGATGGACTTACCTCTGGTGTACCGGTTGTGACGCCAGTCGCAGCGCCGGGTAGCTATGTAGTGAAGGGATAAACGCTGAAAGCATCTAAGCGTGAAACCCGCCTCAAAACTAGGTCTCGCTGAGAGTCGTGGTAGACCACCACGTTGATAGGCCGCGTGTGCAAGTGCAGTGATGCATTCAGCTTAGCGGTACTAATAGCTCGATCGGCTTGATTCTCATTCGTTCCGTGCAGCGGTCGACATCCGCTGACGGCTTTGTAAACCCGCACGGGCTTTCAGATCCTCTTCGCGCTTCGGCGACCTGGTGGCACTAGCGAGGGGTGTACACCCGATCCCATTCCGAACTCGGACGTGAAAACTTTCAGCGCCAATGGTACTGTGTCTCAAGGCACGGGAGAGTAGGTCGCTGCCAGGTCTTCCAAGCGCGAAGAGACCTCTTCGGATACGACGATCAACACGACACGCACGGATTTGACGCGGGGTGGAGCAGCCCGGTAGCTCGTCAGGCTCATAACCTGAAGGTCGTAGGTTCAAATCCTGCCCCCGCAACCAATTC
>SCVT01000153.1 GCA_004296815.1 Reyranella sp.
GCCTCGACGGCTATCTCACGCTCGATTCAGACGTTTGCTGCGTCGGCGACTTCGATTCCCGCACATTCATCGAGCACGACAGGGCGCTGTCGCGCTGGGAGCCCAAGCAGCATCACGAGTGGTGGCAGCACGCGTCGGAGGTCGTGGGCGTGCCTTACGACCCGAAGTCGCACGGGCTTTCGGTGACGCCGAACATCCTGCATGGCGACATCGCGCGCCGGACCATGGAGCGGCTGCGCGGCCCGCGCCTCGACGCCGTGACATCGCTTCTGCTGTGGAGGGCGCGCAAGCTCGGGCGTGTGCCCTGGACGGAGTATTCGCTCTACACCAGCACCGCCGAGATCGAAGGAACGCTGTACGACTATCACGTCGAATGGGACACCTGCTATTCGGCCGACATCCACCTGTTCTCCGAACAGTCGTGCGTCTGGGGCGCCGACGATTTCGAGCGGCTGGTGAAGCTGCCAAACGGTACCGATCCCGGCGGCAAGTTCATCATCGTGCAGAGCCACGCGCGCATCCCGCTCCAGCAGGTGCGCGACTACTGCCTGAGCTTCGCCGGCTAGACTTTGCCGTTGTGCTCGCCGATCCGCGGCGCCTTCTCCGTTCCGCCGGCGCGCTCGCCGTCGATGCTGAGCGGCAGGCCGTGGAAGAGCGCGTCGGATCCGGCATAGGGCCGGGCGAACATGCCGAGCGCTGCGACCTGCGCCAGTTCCATCACCTGCGGCACGGTGTTCAACGGGCCGTTGGGCACGCCCAGGGCGTCGAGCTTGGCCGACCAGTGGGCACGGCTCTCGCGTATCATGATGTCGGCGATCATGCCCAGTAGCAGGTCGCGCTGCTGCATGCGTTCGACGTTCGTGCGGAACCTCGGCTCGTCCGGCCATTCCGGGTGGCCGAGGACCTCGGCGAACTTGCGCCATAGCCGGTCGTTTCCCGGGCAGATCATCAGCGGCCCGTCGCTGCACTCGAACGCCTGGTAAGGCGTCAGCGAGGGGTGTCCCGTGCCCTGGCGCGGCGGCATCTTGCCTGTCACCGACCAGCCCGCGACATGGTTGGACGTCCACATCAGCCCGCTCTCGAACAGCGACGTGTTGACCAGGCTGCCTTGGCCGGTAGCCGTGCGCCTGGCGAGTGCCGCCAGTACACCGATCGCCGTCCACATGCCGGTCGACAGGTCGATGATCGAAACACCGATGCGCGCCTCCGGCCCGTTCGGATCGCCATTCAGCGAGATGAGACCCGCAACGGCCTGGATGATCGGCTCGTAACCCGGCCGCTCCTTCCAGGGTCCGGCCGCGCCGAAGGCGCCGAGGTCTGCGTAGATCAGTCGGGGAAAACGCTTGGTCAGCGAAGGCCCGTCGATGCCGAACTTGGGTGGCACGTCCGCCCGCAGGTTGTGCACGAAGACGTCGGCCGCCCCGATGCGCTCGATCAGCGCCTCGCGCTGCGCCTTGTCGGCGAGATCGCAGGTGATCGACTTCTTGCCGCGGTTGAGCGCGATGAAGCCGGTGGCGTCCCCTTCGACGAACGGCGGGCCCCATTTGCGGGCGTCGTCGCCTTCGGGCCGCTCGACCTTCACGACTTCGGCGCCGAGGAAGGCGAGGATCTGCCCACAATAGGGGCCGGCCAGGTTCTGCCCGAATTCAACGACCTTGAGGCCTTCGAGGGGTTTGGTCATCGGAGATTGCTGCCCAGGATTTCGCGCGCGATCACCATGCGTTGCACCTCGCTCGGTCCTTCGCCGACGCGACGGATGCGCATCTCGCGGTACCAGCGCTCGAGCGGCAGGTCCTTGGTCATGCCCATACCGCCGTGGATCTGCATCGAGCGGTCGACGACCCGGCCGCCGCCCTCCGACGCCGTCAGCTTGGCGATCGCAGCCTCGGTGCGGAACGGCAGGCCGCGTCGGGCCCGCTCGGCGGCTTCGAGCGTGAAGTGCTTGGCCGTGCGGATGTCGATCTCGTTGTCGACCAGCATCCACTGGACCGCCTGCCGGTTGGCGAGCTTCTCGCCGAAGGTCGAGCGCATCTTGGCCCATTCGATCGCCATCTCGTTGGCGGCGATGGCGACGCCGATGCAGCCTGCGGCGTACGGGATGCGCTGGCGCGTCAGGCGGTCGTTGGCGACGGCGAAACCCTTGTTCACTTCGCCCAGCACTTGATGATCGGAAACCCAGCAATCTTTGAACTCGAGCTCGGTCGCGTAGTGCGACGAACGCAGCGTGTGCACGACGCGTCGGACATGGAAGCCCGGCGTGTCGCTATCAATGATGAAGCAGGTGATGCCGGCGCGGCCCTTCGAGGCGTCGGTGCGGGCGAAGACGATGCCGTACTGGGCGCGGTCGGCATTGGAGATGAAGATCTTCGCGCCGTTCAGCACCCAGCCATTGTCCTTGCGTTCGGCCTTGGTCTGGATGGCGCGTGCCGGGTCGCTGCCGCCCGACGGCTCGGTCAGTCCGAAGAATGCCTTCTTCTCGCCGCGCAGGGTCGGGTAGAGGTAGCGCTCCTTCTGGTCGTCGTTGGCCTCGAAGATCTGGGCGAGGCCTGCGCCGCCGAACGTTCCGTAGCAGGGGACGTAGAGGCCGGCGCGATGCTGGGCCATCTCGATCGCCAACAGGGTGCGGGTGACGATGTCGATGTCGGGCCCGCCGAATTCCTTGGGAATGTCGATGCCGAACAGGCCCATTGCCTTGGTCTTCTCGACCAGCCGCTTGTGATCCTCGGGCGACAGTTCGGAGGCATCGGGGTCGAGCTTGGCTTCGAGCGGAATGATCTCCTCCCGCACGTAGCGCCGGACCTGATCGATCAGCATCTGCTGCTCGGAGCTCGGTTCGAAATCCATGAAGGCCTCTTCAGGCGGGGCTGAGCCGGCCGAGATTGGGCGGCGGATTCTTGGCGTTGTCGGGCGGCAGGCTGCCGTGATCGGCCTGGTGGACCATCAGCAGCTCGAACCAGCGTGAGCGGTACTGCATGTTCACCTCGACGCGGAACTGGCAGCCCGCGCCGCGCTCGCCGAGCTCGCGCTGCAGCTCGCTGCGCAGGCCGAAGGTGGAACGCGCACCGGCCTGGCCGATGTAGAGGACGACACCGCCGGCGTCGGCGATCTGATAGACGCCGAGCTGGCCGGGCAGGCGGGCGGCTTCCTCGGCGGTCAGGGGCCGCCACGGCTTGTCGAGGCGGAGCCTGATGGACACGTCACCTGCCCTGGAACTTGGCGGTGCGCTTCTCAAGCCGTGCCTTCATGCCTTCCTGTGCGTCCCCGCTCTGCATGGCGGCGCGCACCAGGGCATCGACGTCGTCGTGCTTGATGGTGTCCCGGAACTCGAGCTGACGCACGGTCAGCGCCTTCATCGCCTTGAGCGACAGCGGCGCATTAGCGGCGAGCCGGTCGATCACCCTCTTCGCTTCCGCCTCGAGCTGATCCGCCGGCACACAGCGGGCGATCAGGCCCAAGGCATGCAGCTTGGTCGAGGGCAGGGGATCGCCCAGCAGCAGCATCTCGCGCGTTGTCACCGGGCCCAGCACTTCCATCAGCTTCTTGGCCAGGAACCAGTTGGGGGCGAGGCCGACCTGGGCGAGCGACATGCCGAAGCGCGCCTTCTGGCTCGCCACCACGATGTCGCAGTGGAGGGCGAGCTCGTTGCCGCCGGCGATCGCGTCTCCCTGTACGACTGCGACCACGGGAAGGGGGCAAAGCTCGACGGCGCGCAGCATCACCTCGATGCCGCTCGCTTCGCCCTTGCCGGCCGACTTGCTGCGTTCGGCCATGTCGAGGCCGGCGCAGAATACGTCACCCTTGCCGCGGATCACCAAAACGCGATCCTCGGCCGCGACCGGGGCTTGCAGGGCCTCGATCATGTTGCCGAGCAACTCGCTGTCGAGCGCGTTGCGCTTCTCGGGCCGGTTCATCCAGACGGTCTTTACCGGCCCGCTCTTCTCGATGATGACCTTGCTCACGGCGCTCACTCCGGCTCGATGCCGGCGGCCTTGATCTCCTTGGTCCACCAGTCCGTCTCGCTCTTCACGTAGGCCGCGAACTGATCGAGCGGCAGCGGCGAGATCTCCATCCGGCCCTGCGTCATGGCCTTGGCAGTGGTGGGATCCTTGAGCGCCTCGGCGATGGCGTCGGCGAGGGTCTTCTGGACATCCTTCGGCGTCGCCGCAGGAGCGAACACCGCCAGCCAGTAGACCAGCGTGTAGCCGGGAACGGTCTCGGCGATTGCCGGCAGATTCGGGGTCACGGTCGTGCGCTTGGGTCCGGTCGTGCCGAGGCCGCGTACGCGCCCGGCCTCGATCTGGGTCAGTGCCTGAGGCAGGTCCGGGAACATGACCTGCACCTGGCCGGCCGCCACGTCGCCCAGTGCCTGCGGGCTCGCCTTGTAAGGTACGCGCTCGATCTTCACGCCGGCCAGCTTGTTGAACATCTCGCCGGAGAGCCGCTGCGAGGCGCTGGCCTCGGCGTAGTTCAGCTTGCCCGGGTTCTTCTTGGCGTAGTCGATCAGCTCGGCCACGGACTTTGCCGGCACGTCGTTGTTCACCACCAGCGCATTGACGCCGGTGACGCAGCGCATGATCGGGGCGAAGTCCTTGTCCGGATCGTAGGACAGCTTCTTGAACAGCGCGCCGTTGGCGGCGTTCGTCGTGTTCGTGCCCATCAGCAGCGTGTAGCCGTCGGCTGGCGCCGCCGCGACTGCGGACGCGCCGAGCTGACCGCTGGCGCCGGGCTTGTTGTCGATCACCACCGGCTGCTTGAGGATGTCCTGCAACTTGGCACCGAGGCCTCGCGCCGTGAGGTCTGTGGCGCTGCCCGCCGCAAACGGCA
>SCVT01000154.1 GCA_004296815.1 Reyranella sp.
GCGGCAAACACCATCTCCGCCGTCTCGGCGGCGAGCTGGCGGCCGGCATCGGAGGCGCCGGCCTGCACCATCACCGGCCAGCCCTGGACCGGCCGCGCGATGTTAAGGGGGCCGCGTACCTTCAGATACTTGCCCTTGTGGTTCAGCACATGGAGCTTGTCGGGATCAAAGTAGAGGCCCGCCTCGACGTCGCGGATGAAGGCATCGTCGGCCCATGAATCCCACAGGCCGGTCACGACATCGTAGAACTCGCGGGCGCGGGCGTAGCGCTCGCCGTGCTCCATCTGCTCGTCCATGCCGAAGTTGAGCGCCGCGTCGGGGTTCGAGGTGGTCACGAGGTTCCAGCCGGCGCGACCGTCGGAGATGTGGTCGAGCGAGGCGAAGCGGCGCGCGATCGTGTAGGGCGGCTCGAAGGTGGTCGAGGCGGTGGCGATCAGGCCCAGGTGCCTGGTGTGCTGGGCGAGCGCCGGCAGAAGCGTCAGCGGATCGAACGACGTCACCGTGGCGCTCCGCTTCAGCGCCTCCATCGGCATGTTCAGCACGGCCAGGTGATCGGCCATGAAGAAGGCATCGAACCTGCCGCGCTCCAGCGTCTGGGCGTACTGGATCAGCGCCTTGAGGTTGAAGTTGGCATCGGGTGTGCCGCCGGGATAGCGCCAGGCGGCGGTGTGGATGCTGACCGGGCGCATGAAAGCGCCGAGGCGGAGTTGGCGTTTGGGGCTCATGAGACCCTATGTCGCCCCTGCCGGTCCGCCCGGCAAGACGGCTCGGACGAGAAGAGCTAATTCGACGATAACATTCCATGGCAACGTCAGGCGGCGGCAGGCGTTCGCAAATGGGGGTCGATCGGAAATTGGCACCCTGAGGCTCATCACCACAGGAGGAACCCATGAAAGTACGCGATCTGATGACACGCGACGTCTATGTCGCCCGCCCGAACCAGACGATCCGCGACGTTGCCGGGATGATGGAAAACATCGACGCCGGCGTCCTGCCCGTGGGCGACGACGACCGGCTGCTCGGCATGATCACCGATCGGGACATCGCCATCCGGGCGGTCGGCCGCGGCAAGGGTCCGCAGACGCTGGTGCAGGACATCATGAGCCCCGAAGTGAAGTACTGCTACGAGGACGAGGACACCGAGCACGTCGCCCACAACATGGCCGATCAGCAGATCAGGCGTCTTCCCGTCGTCAATCGCAACAAGCAGCTGGTCGGCATCCTGTCGCTCGGCGACCTGGCAATCGTGGACGGCGCCCATCCGGCCGGCGAAGCCCTGGTGGGAATTTCAGAGCCGGGCGGCAGACACTCCCAGACCGGTCCGTAGGGAACGCGCCGGGGCGTTACACGATGGCCGGATGCTTCTTGTCCGTGCCTGCCGCGCGCTCCCATGCCCGTGCCACCTGGAACAGCGTCGCTTCGTCGAAATTGCGGCCGACGAACTGGACGGCGAGCGGCAGGCCACCGGCCGAGACGCCGGCCATCATGGCGAGCGCCGGGTGGCCGGTGACGTTGAACGGCGTGCGCGCCTGGCGCGGATAGGTCCGCTCGATGTCGGGCGGACTGTCGATGCGGCAGGCCGGGTCCATCGAGCTGGCGCACAGCAGCACGTCGACGTCGCGCAGGGCCTCCTCGACGGCGGCGATCATCTCGAGGCGGCGGCGCTGGGCCTGGACGAAGTCGCCGGCACTGAAGAAGGCGCCGGCCATCAGACGACGGCGCGCGAGCTGGCCGTAGTCGCCGGGCCGCTCGCGCAGCCACGGACCGTGGATCGCCCAGGCCTCGCTTTGCAGGATCACGCGGTTGACGGCCGCGAATTCGCCCAAGGTCGGCAGATGGATGTCGCGGACCTCCGCCCCCTCGAGCTGCAGCGTGCGCGCAACGTGCTCGAGGGCGGCGGTGACCTCGGGATCGGCCGGCATGTCGACTTCATGGAAGTGCTGGACGAAACCCACGCGCAACCCGCGCACGTCGCGGTCGAGGCCATTTGTATAATGATGCCTTGGCGTCGCTGCGCTGCCGGGATCGCCGGGATCGTGGCCAGCGATGACCTCGAGCATCAGGGCGTTGTCGGCCACGGTGCGGGTCATCGGCCCGACGTGGTCGAGGGTGAAGGAGAGGGGAAAGACGCCGCGCCGCGAGACCAGGCCGTAGGTTGGCTTGAGGCCAACGATGCCGCAGCAGCTCGCGGGATTGCGCACACTGCCGCCGGTGTCGGAGCCCAGCGCCATCGGAAACAGGCCGGCGGCCACGCCCGAGCCGGAGCCCGACGACGAGCCGCCGGGGTGATGATCGGTGTTCCAGGGATTGCGCGCCGGCGGC
>SCVT01000155.1 GCA_004296815.1 Reyranella sp.
TACATCCATGGCCTGCCGGTCGAGGAGAGCGAGGCGCTGCTCGATGCGGTCTGGGCGCACGCCACACAGGAGCGCTTCGCCTGGTACCAGAAGTGGCGAGTGGGCGACCTCGTCCTGTGGGACAACCGGTGCGTCATGCATCGCCGCGATGCGTTCGACGACGGCGCACGCCGCCTGATGCATCGCACGCAGATCGTGGGCGAAGAGGTCATGGCAGGCTGATCATGTTCATGCGTTTGTGCCTTCCCGCGTTGCTGTTCCTGCTGCCGACACCCCTCCTCGCCGCGCCCGATGCGGCGCAGACCGCCGCGATCTGCGGGACGCGCACGACCTGCAAGATCGAGAAGACCTACGATGCCGGCCGCTCGCCGGCGGGGGCGCCGCTCTCGGTTGCCGAGGTGCGGCTCGGCGTCGCCGACAGGCCCGAGAAAAGCGACGAAGGTTGCCGGACGCCCGATGGGAAGCTCGACGGCGGCACCGAGCTTTGGTTGCTCGACGGCGACAGGCCGCCGTCCCTCCTGCTCGCGCTCTGCAACGACGGCTACGGGGCGTCGGGGATCGGCGAGGACGAAATCAAGGTCGGCCCCAACCGCCTCGTCCACTGGCAGGTCGGCGGATCGGCCTGGCGCTGGATCCAGACGACGACCTACTCGCTGGTGCCGTGGCGCGCCCTCACCGACCGGAGCTGCAGCTACCACAACATCTCCGAGTTGAGCGGCATCACGACGGACACCGACTTCTCCAGCCTGGTGATCCGGTCGATCGCCAAGGACAGCCGGCTGAAGGATCCCGGCATGGGCTGCCCGGACTGGCCGGCCAGCGCCGACAAGAGTTTCACGCCGGAACCCGAGAAAGGCACCTACGGCGCCTACAATCTGGTCAATCCGGCGCGCGGCTCCGATGCGGATCTTCCCGCCGGCGGCACGATCGGCAGCTGCGTGCCCGCCATGACGAGCGCCGGCGTGAACGGCTTCGTGGTCCATGGCCGGCCCGCCTCGCCTGCGCAGGCCGCGGAGATCAAGGTCTTCGCCACCGGCCTGCACACGCTCACGATCCAGGTATTCGATCCCCTCGCCGCCGATCAGTCGGCACCGGCCGGCGGTTCGTGGATCCACAAGCCGCATGTCGAGGTCTGGGTCGGCTACAACAAGGAGCAGATCTACACGCAGCTTCCCCTGACGCAGTTGATGCAGGTCGGCATCGATCTCGACGGCAACGTCTACAAAGGCGTGGGCCGCGCCGGCACGCTGCCCAGGGTCGAACGCCGGCAGGCGACGGACGAGGCCGGCCGTAGGGTCACGATCCTCGAGCTGATCTGGAAGAACGAATACGAACTGATCGGCGGCGTGGCGGTCGTCTACTCGCAAGCTGAAGGAGGCAAGCAGACACGGCTGGTCTCGACGACGGGCATCGTCAACAACCGCCCTCTCTACCTGCCATCGGTCCGGGAATTCTACGACAAGGAACCCGCCGACAAATGGGGCCGCTGCCGCCTGCTGCCGGGCGGCCGGCTGGTGCGCGCCGACTAGGTCTCGACCGTGTAGCTCTTCGGCAGCGGGCGCGTGTACTTCGCGCGCTTCGTCACCGACTCGTGGATCAACGCGCCCTCCGGCACCGAGCGGCGCCGGAAGAGATTGAGGCGCAGATCGCCGTGCAGTCCCTTCGGCACGGGGATGAACTCCACGATCGGCCAAAGGCCCTTCATCGAATTGTGCTTCTTCGAGTCGGGGCCTGTGCCGTTCGCCGGCGCCGCCAGGAACCGCTGCAGCGCGGCATCGTCGACCTTCAGGCCCTTTTCCACGGCTTCGCGCATCATCCAGCCGAAGGCGATCATGGAAAGGCCGCCATCTTTCTCCGGATAGCCGCCACCGATGTCGGAATGCACACC
>SCVT01000011.1 GCA_004296815.1 Reyranella sp.
CTGATCGCCAAGATCGAGCTGTCGGACGTCACCTCGATGTTCGCCATGGAGGAGATCAAGTCCACCACGCGGCTCCCGCTCGGCTACCTCCCCTAGAAACCCCGGGCGGCGGCCTCTAAAGTCGCGGCCGGCCTCAATCCGCCGAATTTTTCGCATCAGGGGAAACGATGAGCACGGGTAAAAACCGAAAGAAGGTTCTGATCGTCGGACGTTTGCCGGAAGCCGGCATCGAGGTGCTGAAGAAGCGCGACGATGTCGACTTCGAGATCCTTGCCGACGACACGGTCCCCTCGCTGCATCCCAAGCTCAAGGACGCCAACGCTGTCACCCTGGGCGGCACGCCGTTCCGCCAGGCCGAGCTCGACGCTGCGCCCGGCATGCTGGTGGTGGCCCGCCTCGGCGTCGGCTTCGACGCGGTCGAGATCCCCGCGCTCAACAAGCGCAAGATCCCGCTGATGACCACCGGTATCGCCAACTCGGTGTCGGTCGCCGAGCATGCCATGTACATGCTGCTGGCCGCCGCGCGCCTCACCAAGAAGTCCGACCGCTGGGTGCGCACCGGCGCCTGGGGCGAGCGCCTCAGCGACCTGCCGTCCGACGTCGCGGGCAAGAAGGTGCTGGTGGTCGGCATGGGCCGCATCGGCTCGCGCACGGTAAAGCGCTGCGTCGCCTTCGAGATGGAGACCTACGTGCTCGATCCGAACGTGTCGAAGGCCGACATCGAGAAGGCCGGCGCCACCAAGGTCACCGACCTCAAGGCGATCCTGCCGCAGATCGACTACGTGTCGATCCACTGCCCGAAGGCGCCCGAGACGATCAACATGTTCAATGCCGAGACGCTGGCGCTGATGCAGCCGACGGCGTTCCTGGTGAACACCGCGCGCGGCGGCATCGTGAACGAGGACGCGCTCTACAACGCGCTGAAGAGCGGCAAGCTGCGCGGCGCCGGCCTCGACGTGCTCGACAAGGAGCCGCCCGACCCGAAGAACAAGCTGTTCGAGCTCGAGAACGTGTTCTTCAGCCCGCACATGGCCGGCGTCACCAAGGAGGCGAGCGACCGCATGGCGATCACCGCCGTCGAGAACATCCTGAGCGTGTTCGACGGAAGGCCCAACGCCGCCAATTGCGTGAACAAGGAAGTGCTGGGCTGAGCTAGCCCGGCAGCAGATCCTCGATCTCGGCATCGGTCGGAAAGCGGCCGGTGTCGCGGCGGGTGTATTTCAGCTCACCATCGACGGTGACGTCGAACTGGCCGGATTTGCCGGGACGCAGCTCGATGTCGGCCACGCCCTGCTTCTGGAGGCTATCCCTCACACGGAGGGCCTGCGGCTTGTAGCCTCAAGCGCCGCAATATTCGATCAGCACCTTCATGCATCGAAGGTGGGGCCCTAAGCTGGCCCCGACAAGGGGGGATTTCCGATGAAGTATGGACCGCTCGGCCGTTCGGGCCTGATCGTCAGCCGCATCTGCCTCGGCGGCAATTCCTGGGGCGCCAAAGGCCGCCGCGGCTGGGGCAAGTTCGACGAAAGCGAGGCGCCGGCCTACTTCAAGCGCGCCCTCGATGTCGGCATCAACTTCTTCGACACGGCCGACACCTACAATTTCGGCCGCTCCGAGGAGATCATAGGCGCCACGCTCATGAAGACGGTGAAGCGCGATGAGTTCGTGCTCTCGACCAAGGTAGGCATCCGCATGAGCGATGTCGCCAACGACGTCGGCACCGGCCGCAAGCATCTCATAGCGTCGGTCGACGCGCAGCTCAAGCGCCTGCAGACGGACTATATCGACGTCTACCAGGTCCACCGCCTCGATCCGCACACGCCGATCGAGGAGACCATGTACTCGCTCGACCAGATCGTGCGCTCGGGCAAGGTCCGCTACATCGGCGGCTCGACGATGCCGGCCTACAAGTTCGCGCAGATGGTCATGGTCGCGGACTGGAAGGGCTATGCGCGGCCGATTGCCATGCAGAACCTCTACAACCTGATCCAGCGCGAGGAGGAGCGCGAGATGAACCGGCTCTGCCACGAGCAGGGCGTCGGCCTCATCCCGTACTCGCCGCTGGCCCGCGGCTTCCTCGCCGGCAACCGCAGCAAGGAGGGCGGCGGCACCACCGAGCGTTCGAAGAACGACACGGTCGTGCAGGCCGGCACCTATCGCGACTGCGACTGGGAGATCGTGAAGCGGCTGAAGAAGATCGCCAAAGGCCACGGCGTGACGCCCGCGCAGGTGGCGCTCGCCTGGCTGCTGCACAAGCCCTACATGGGCGCGCCGATCATCGGCGCCACCGGCCTCGACCAGCTCA
>SCVT01000156.1 GCA_004296815.1 Reyranella sp.
GCCGCCGGGGCCGCTGGTCGCCAGAGTCGGACGAGGCGACGGCGCGTTGGCCGTCGGCAGGGGCACGACATTGTCGTTGCCGGAGTCGCCCACGCGCGGCGTCGCCGGAGGCGGCGCGGGAGGCGTGAAGGGGTCGCGCGCCGGCGGCTGCTCGTTGCCGGTCCGCTTGCCCAGTACAGAACGCAGCCGCAGGATCAAGAAGACCGCGACCAGTCCGATCAGGATAATGTCGTAGTTGTTGCCCACGATGGCGCTCCGCCCAGCTCGAACCCAAAGCGTCCCTGTCCCAAATTACATAGGCCGCGAATGGGGAAAGGGCAAGGCAACGGCGTGCCTGCGTCTCAGGCAGACAGGACCACAATATCGACCGATTCTGCGACGCCGCCGACCGGCCGTCCGGGCCGGCGCTCGCGCGGACCGGCCGCCCGGTACCCCTGGCGTTCGGCAAGCGCATAGGTGGCCGCGTCAGTGATTGCGCGGGTGCGTTCCTCTTTGTTGTGTTTTTCGAGTTTCGCCGCGAAATTCACCGCATCGCCGATCACGGTGAATTCAAGTCGTTCGCTATCGCCCACGGCGCCGAAAACGACCCGCCCCGACGATACGGCCAGCCCGATCTCGAGCGGCGGCAGGCCGGCGGCGCGGCGCTCGTCCGCCCATGATGCCGCCGCCCCGATCACGGCATCGGCAGCCCGCAGGGCGTCGGCGGCGGCGGTCGGAGACGCAGCCACGGCACCGAACGAGGCCAGGATGCCGTCGCCCAGGAACTTGTCGATGCTGCCGCCGGCGCCGGCGACCAGCGGGCAGACGCGGCCCTGGTACTCCTGGAGGACCTTCATGACCTCGTCGGGCTGAAGCTCGGTCGACAGGCGCGTGAAGCCGCGCAGGTCGACGTTCAGGATGGCGACGTCGCGCAGCTCGCCCTCACCCGCCTTGATCGACATGGCGGCGCCCCGGATGCGGGCGGCGACGCCGGGGTCGAAGAAACGCGAGAGGTCCTGCGCCGCCGCGCCCTCGCTCACGGCGCGGACCATGAGATGGCGTGCGCGCGAGATGGCGAGCGCCAGCACGACCGTCGTGAGCAGGATGGCGATGATCTTGTCGATCTCGGCGCCGAGCAGCAGCGCGTTGGACGTCATGTACTCGACGAAGTTGTGCGTCCGGTTGGGCGGCCCGCCTTGGCCGGTGGTGACATAGTAGGTGAGCCATGCCCATCCGACGGCAGCCGTCGCGCCGGCGAACAGCACGAAGCGGGCCTCGAAACGCAGGGCACGCAGCGCGATGAACAGGAAGACGTAGAGCAGCGTCGGCACCTTGAGATAGAAGGCGGCCGGCTGGGCATACTTGTAGTGGAAGGAGTAGATGAGCCCCATGAGCAGGACGACGTCGGCAATGACCGACAGATAGAGCATCCAGGGCCGCAGCAACCGCAGATACGCGAGGATCAGGCGGACGACGCAGAAGCCGGCATAGATCGCCAGCACCTCGCGCTCGAGCGAGTAGTCGGCCTGGACGAGCCCTTCGGCCATGCTCGTGCCTTCGTAGACACCGCTCACCAGGATCACGATGCCGAACTGTATCCAGCCGATCAGGATCTCGCTCTGCTCCTGCTGGCGGCGGATGGCGTCGCGCACCCGCTCCGGCAGCTCGGCCGCATCACCGCCGCCGAACAGCCAGCCGCGGAAGCGCGCCAGCATCAGCGCTTCTCGAGCCAGAGGCTGGCCGGCAAGGCGTCGGCGGACCGCGGCAGCCGCGCGATGACGGAGCGGGCGAGCCGGTCGGCCAGTCGCCGCTCGGCCCAGACGCTGGAGAAGAGCGGGCGATAGGCGCCGCCCGCCAGCAGCGGGATGACGCCTTGCTGCTCGTTATAGGCGCGCCAGCCCCAGATGGCGGGATAGTCGAACGGCAGGAAGATGTCGTGGATGTGGACCAGGGCGCCCGACGGCAGGCGCGGCAGCACGCGATTCAGCAGGATATCGACGTCGCTGCCCGGCATCAGGATGTGGCTGGAGTCGATGAACAGCACGTCGCCGGGCATCAGCGCATCGAAGTGTTCGGGCGCCGCAGCCTGCAGGGTCGAGGGCACGACGCGCACGCCGGGCAGGCCGGCAATGTCGGCGCGGGGCGCGGGGTCGATCGCCAGGATCTCGCCCAGACCGCCCATCGCCTTCGAGAGCAGCCGCGTCGAATGGCCTGAGCCGACCTCGACGACATGGCGCGGCTTGCGCTCGCGGACCAGCGCGTAGGCGACCGCCGCATCGAGCGAGGGAAACCACGACTGCTCGAACAGCGACTTCATGCCCTCGAGCGCGGTGGCCCGCGCATCGACGGCGTCGAGCACGGCGGCAAAGGCGGTGGCATTCTCCTCGAACAACCGCTCGA
>SCVT01000157.1 GCA_004296815.1 Reyranella sp.
AACGCCTGACCCGACGATCCCGTTTGGAATCGCGGACGCCCGCAGCGCGGGCCTTCGCCAGCAGCTCGCGGAACGGCGTCAGCAAGGCCTCCCGCACCGCAGCATCGCCCTCCAGCGTCTGGAGTGCGAGCGCCACGGCCTCCAGGGTCGAGACCGCGTCGGGACGCGCCTCGCGGCGCAGGTTGCCGTAGAGCGAGGGGCCGTCGGGCACGACCACGAAGCGCCGCAGCCTGGTCAGCCAGGCGTTGCGCCACCACAGCGCCTTGGCCTGCGCCCAGTTGCCGTCGAGAGCCACCAGCCCCTTGAGACCGGCCAGGCCGTCCGCCTGGTCGGCGAGCGGCTCGCCCTTGCGGTCGACGGCGACCAGCGGGCCTTTTCCCTTGGCATGGGTCGAGCCGAGATAGAGCACGCCCCAGTCCTTGGCCTCGGCCGGCTCCTTCAGCGCATGGGCGAGGTTGCGCCACGACAGGCCGACCACCAGCCGGGCATTGCCGAGCGTCTCGGCGATCAGGCCCGCCGTGCCCAGCACGCGATCCTGCTCCTGCGGATGCTGCAGGATCAGGACGGTCACCTTGTTGTCCACTGTTCCGGGCATGGCCGCGATATAGACTGCGCGGCGATGAACGTCACGGTCCTGATCCACGATAGCGTGGTCAAGCTGCCGCCCGAAGCCCAGGGCGCGGTCGTGATCGGCGGCAGCCATGGCGCGGCCTATGCCGCCTACATGTCGGCCAAGTTCGGCTGCCGTGCCGCGATCCACCACGATGCCGGGATCGGCAAGGATGAGGCGGGCGTCGGCGGCCTCGCCTACGCCGACCGGCTCGGCATGGCGATGGCGGCCGTGGCGACGGCGAGCGCGCGAATCGGCGACGGCCAGGACATGTACGCACGCGGCCTGATCAGCTGCGCCAACCTCCTCGCCGAGCGATGCGGCGTGCGGGCCGGCATGAGCTGCGAGGAAGCCGCCGAGCTTCTCAAGACGGCACCGTGGCCGCACACGATGCCACCGGTGATGGGCGAGACGCGGCACCTTGTCGAAGGCTTCGCCTGCGTCGATTCCTCCTCCCTGCTGGTGGCGGAGGATCGCGACAGGGTCGTCGCGACGGGCAGTCACTGCGCGCTGAACTCGGGCCAGGCGGTCGAGCCGTTCCGGCCGCGACTCGTCTTCTTCAACGATGCCGGCCCGGGCGCCGACAAAGGCGGCATCAAGGGTTTCGAGGTCCTGGACCGCGCCGGGATCGCGGGCGTCGCAGTGGCCGCGCACTCCGCGCGCATCGGCGATGGGCGCTCCACCTTGCAGGACGGAATAGTCTCGGCCGTGAGCGATGCGGCATACCGGCTCGGCGCCCGTGTGGGCGGCTCCGCCCTTGCACTGGCGCGCGCGGTGGCCGAAAAAGCTCGCTAGCGCTTTGCGGGAGAAGCTTGGGGAATGGCCGTCGTCAATGTGAAGTCCGAGATCGCGGGCAATGTCTGGAAGATCCAGCTCAAGGCCGGCGACAAGGTCGAGGCCGAGGGCGAGATCATGATCCTCGAGTCGATGAAGATGGAGATCCCCGTGCTGTCGCCCAAGGCCGGCACCATCAAGGAAATCAAGGTCAGCGAAGGCGAAGCGATCGGCGAAGGCCAGCTCGTCGCCGTGCTCGATGCTTAGCACCACCGCCGTCGAACTCGCCCGTCTCTGGGCACCCGGCAACCTGCGGCGCTCCGCGCCCGGCATCGCGCTCTGCGCCGCGATCGCCTTCGTCGCCTACTATCTCGACACCCACAGCCTGCTGCGCTTCGGCGCGGTCTGGGTGCCACCGCTGATCCTGACCCTGGTGATCGGCATGGCGCTGCAGCCGCTGTCCACGCGCTCCGCCCTCAAGCCCGGCCTCGAATTCGCCGGCCGCACCCTGCTGCGCATCGGCGTGGCGCTGCTGGGCGCGCGGCTGACGCTCGGCCAGCTCGTCGACGGCGGCGCGTTGCCGGTGATCATCGCGGTCGCCGCGGTCGGCTGCACCATCGTGTTCGGCGCCTGGGCCGCGCGCTTCTTCGGCCTCAGCCGCGATTTCGGCCTGCTGACCGGCTGCGCCACCGGCGTCTGCGGCGCGGCGGCGGCGATGGCCGCCTCCGCGGTGCTGCCCAAGCACGAGAATTCCGACCGCGACCTCGCCTTCACGGTGATGGGCGTCAACTTCCTCAGCACCGTGGTGATGGTGATCTATCCCGCGCTGCACGAGGTTCTGGCCTTCTCGCTGTTCGAGATGGGCGTGTTCCTGGGCGGCGCCATCCACGACGTGGCGCAGGTCGCGGGTGCCGGCCAGACGATGGGCCCGCAGGTGCTGAGCGATTCCGTCATCACCAAGCTCCTGCGTGTGGCCGCGCTGCTGCCGGCCATCGCCGGCATCGCCTGGTGGGTGGCGCGAAGCGGCGGGCCGTCGACCGGCGCGCGGCCGACCCCGCCGGTCTTCCTGTTCGGCTTCCTGGCGCTGGCCGCGCTCAACTCGCTGGGCCTCGTGCCGGCGGACGTGCGCAACGCTGTGGGCCAGGTCTCCTCGTTCCTGATCATCACCGCCATCGCCGCGCTCGGCATGAAGACCTCGCTGCTGGCGATCGCCCGCATCGGCATGGGTCCGGTGATGCTGCTGATCACCGAGACGGTCTTCATCGGCCTGCTGGTGGTCGGCCTGATCTACGGCCTGCGCACCTTCGGTCTCTGACCTCAGGTGCCGGGCTTCGTG
>SCVT01000158.1 GCA_004296815.1 Reyranella sp.
GCCTTCTCGAGAACGGTCCAGGCTTCCTCGCGGCGCGCCTTGTCGCGCGACAGGACGGCCTCGCCTTCCTTGTTCTCCATGCGATCGACGAAGATGTCGACCGTGTCGCCTTCCTTCACCTCGGGGGCGGCGCCACCGTTGGAGAACTCACGCAGTGCGACGCGGCCCTCGGACTTGAGGCCGACATCCACCACGACGAAATCGTTGGCAATGCGAATGACGCGGCCCTTGACGACCGTGCCTTCGAAGCTCGACGAACCGCCCAGCGATTCCTCGAGGAGTGCTGCGAACTCGGCGCTCGACGCGTCGTTCGCGGGTTTACGCAGGGCGCTGCCCTTGGCCATTCAAACTCTCCTTCATCGATCCCGGGCGAAACGCTGCCGCCCGTCGGCCAACCGGTTGAGTCCGGCGGATCCACTGCCTTGAAACACCGACGCCGGGACGACTCGTCCCCGCGCAATCGCCGCTGGAAGTCTTCGATCCGCCGGCGGCGACTTACGGCCCGGAAGATCGAAAGCCCTTGCGCTCGATGAATGCCAAGGCCGCGGCGAAGGCCGCATCGGCATCCATGTCGCTGGTATCGAGGTGGTAAGCATCGGGTGCGGCCAAAAGAGGTGCTGCCGCCCGTTCGCTGTCGCGACGGTCCCGCTCCGCCATCTCGGCAAGAACGCGCGGCTTTATAGTGTCGGCCCCCCGGGCCCGCAACTCCTGATACCGCCGCTCTGCCCGCGCTTCGACGCTGGCCGTCACGAACAATTTCACCGGCGCGTCGGGGCAAATGACGGTGCCGATGTCCCGGCCGTCCAGCACGGCCCCGGACGCCTGAGATGAGAATTTCTTCTGGAAATTCAATAGATTGGCCCGGACCTGCGGCACCGCGGCCACCCGCGAGGCAGCCTGGCCGGCCTCGTCGGTCCTGAGGGCCGGATTCTCCAGATCTGACGCCGTCAGGTCGGCCGCCACGTCGGCCGGCGCCCGGCCGCTTTCAGCGGCCTTCCAGCCGACGGCGCGGTAGAGCAGGCCGGTGTCGAGATGGGGCAGCCCGAAATGGGCCGCCAGCCGCTTGGCCATCGTGCCCTTGCCGGAGGCGGCCGGCCCGTCGACGGCGATGACGAGGCGTCCGCTCACGCGACCCCGCTCACGCCGGCCCGATCTTGCCGCCGAGATCGCCCATCAGGCGTGCGAAGCCCGGGAAGCTGGTGTCGATCGGCGAGCCGTCGTCGACGGCGACGCCGTCGCGCGAGGCGAGCCCCAGCACCAGGAACGACATGGCGATGCGATGGTCGAGATGGGTGATCACCGTGCCGCCGCCCTGCGGCGCGGCACCCGTGCCGTGGACCACGAGATTGTCGGCGCCCATCTCGTGACGCACGCCGTTGGCCGCGAGGCCGGCCGCGACGCTCGCCAGCCGGTCGCTCTCCTTGGCGCGCAGCTCGGCGAGGCCAAGCATGCGCGTCGTGCCTTTCGCGCAGGCCGCCGCCACAGCGAGGATCGGATATTCGTCGATCATCGACGGCGCGCGCTCCGGCGGCACCTCGACGCCCTTCAGATCGCCGCCGCGGACGCGCAGGTCGGCGACCGGTTCGCCGCCCACCTCGCGCTGGTTCTCCGTCATGATGTCCGCGCCCATCTCGCGCAGCGTGTCGTAGAGGCCGGCGCGCAGCGGATTGAGCCCGACATTCTCGACCGTGACGTCGCTGCCCGGCCGGATCGCCGCGGCGACGACGGCAAAGGCCGCCGACGAGGGATCGCCCGGCACCACGATGTCGCGCGCCTTGAGCTCGGGCCAGCCGACGACGGTGATGCGCTTGCCGCCGCCCTCGGCCGGCACGACGCGCACCTCGGCGCCGAAGTGGCGCAGCATGCGCTCGGTATGGTCGCGCGTGGCCTCGGGCTCGATGACCGTGGTCTCTCCGGCAGTGTTGAGGCCGGCCAGCAGGATGGCGCTCTTCACCTGCGCCGACGCGACCGGCAGGCGATATTCGATCGGCACCATCTCGTCGGTGCCCAGGACGGCCAGCGGCATGCGGCCGCCCTCGCGCGCCTCGAAACGCGCGCCCATGCGCGACAGCGGCTCGATCACCCGCTGCATCGGCCGGCGCCGCAGCGAACCATCACCCGTCATGAAGCTCTTGAAGCGGTGGCTGGCCAGGATGCCCGACAGCAGCCGGGCCGAGGTGCCGGAATTGCCGAGGTCGAGCACATTGTCGGGCTCGCGCCCGCCGCCCACACCGAAGCCGCGCACCCGCCAGGCGCCGCCGCCCTCATGGTCGATCTGCGCACCCAAAGCCCGCAGGGCGGCTGCAGTGGCCAGAACGTCCTCGCCTTCCAGCAGGCCGGTGATCCTGGTCTCACCCAGCGCCAGGGCGCCGAACATCAGGGCGCGATGGGACACCGATTTGTCGCCGGGCGCGCGCACGCGGCCCTTCAGCCGGTCCACGGGGCGGGCGAGCAGCTTGGCCGGGGCGGCATGAGCGGACAGGAGACACTCCAGGGCAGAAGGCGTTTGCGGCGTGGCGCCCTCGTAGCATGCCGGAATTTGCTTTTGACAGGGTGAAAGACGCGTGACATACGCCCTCCCTCGCGGCCGTTACGGTCGGTTTCGGCGCATTTTCAGGAGATTTCCGCGTGGTCAAAGCGAGCTGGGGCACGAAACGCACCTGCCAGAGCTGTGCAGCGCGCTTCTACGATCTGAACAAGAGCCCGATCAAATGCCCCAAGTGCGGGCGTGAGCACGATCGCGAGGACTTCGTGAAGGTCCGCCGTGGCCGCGGCTCCGCCGCCGCGACGGCCGCCGCCGCCGCTGCCGCTGCCGCCACTGCGGCCGCCGCCGCCAAGGCCGCCGCCAAGAAGAAGACGGAGGATCTCGAGGGCGACGAGCTGCCGGATGCGGAGGGCGACGACGCGCTGGCGGCCGACGATCTCGACGATGACGAGGACGACATCGAGGTCGAAGTCGAGGTCGAGGACGACAAGGGCGAGGGCGACCGCTAGGGCTGTTGCCAGCCTGCGGTGCAGCAATTATACCTCGCGCCGCAACCCAGGAACTCGGGGCCATAGCTCAGCTGGGAGAGCGCTACGATGGCATTGTAGAGGTCGTCGGTTCGATCCCGACTGGCTCCACCAACCAAATCAAGGGCTCAGCCGGAAACGGCTGGGCCCTTCGATTTTTGCGCTTTGACTCACGAAAGAATTGATACCCGACAGCGCCGGCCCGTCGGCGGCAATGCCTGTAGGATGACGGCTCCGAACTGGGGTGCTGCGATGCTCTCGCTCTTCCGCAGGTTCGCCCGCGATGCCGGCGGCGCGACCGCGATCGAATACGGCCTGATCGCCTTCCTGATCGCCATCGCGGCGGTCTTCTCTCTGCGCTTCGTCGGCGGCCGCGTCGCCAACACCATGACCCTGGTGTCGAACGCGCTGGGCTGACGCTCAGCCCACGCCGAGCTTCGCGGCGGCCTTGGCGAGCGCACCGTCCTTCGCCTCGAGCTCGTCCATGATCGAGAAATGGTTGAGGCCCTCAAGCGGCAGCAGCTCGCTCGGCAGACCCGCCGTCCTGCGCGCCTTGTGATAGTCCACGGACTGGCGCTGCAGCTCGGGCAGCTCGCCCGTGCCGTAGGTCAGCACCACGGCAGCGCTCTTCTTCGGCAGGTGCAGGATCGGGCTGGTCCGCGCCGCCTCCTCGGCCGTGAGCCTGAGATTGTCGTTGAGATAGTTCAGCCGGCACGGCTCGACGTCGTAGATGCCGCTGATCGCCAGGCCGGCATCGACCTCGTCCATGGCGAGCGTCGTCGCCGTGAGATGGCCGCCGGCCGACCAGCCCGACACGACCAGCCGTCCCTCGCCCACGCCGTGGCGCGGTCCCTCGCGGCGCAGCCAGCGCACGGCCGCGGCGATCTCGGCCACGATCTCCGAAAGGGTGACGTCGGGGCAGAGCGTGTAGCCCAGGAATGCCACGTCCATGCCGTTGGCCAGCGGACCCGCGGCGGTGCAGGCAAAGGTCTCCTTGGCGTTGCGCTGCCAGTAGCCGCCGTGGATGAAAGCGAACAGCGGGGCCTTGGCCTTGCCGCAGCGATAGAGGTCGATCTTGTTGCGTGGCCGCGGGC
>SCVT01000159.1 GCA_004296815.1 Reyranella sp.
GTGAAGCGTAGCGCGCGCGGCACCAGCGGCCGGGGCTTCTCGATGGTCAGGTCGTACTGGTCGTAGCGGCTCTCGTTGGCGATATCGAGCACGTCGCGGAAGCCTTCGGTGGCGATCAGCGCCGTGCGGGCGCCGCGACGCTCGATGACCGCGTTCGTCGCCAGCGTCGTGCCGTGCACGAACACTGCGACATCGCCGAAGCCCTTGCCGGCATCGCCGAGGATCAGGCGGACACCGTCGAGGACCGCCTCCTCCGGCCGCTGCGGCGTCGTCAGCAGCTTGCGCGTGAGGCGCCGGCCGCCCTCTTCGAGCACCACATCCGTGAACGTCCCGCCGATGTCGACGGCAATGCGCAAATCGTTGACCACGTCGAAAAAAGACCCCCGTACCGCGAAGCGGCGCGACCGTAGACCGGGCTCCCTCGCGTTGCAATTCGCAGGCCAGCCCGCCTATGGTCGCACCGTGACGGCCGCGGCAACGACGCTCCGATCGCAGGTTTTCGCCATCCTGCGTCCCAACGACCCCGGTCCCGCCGCGCGGCGCTGGCGGGCGATCCATCTGGTCGTGCTGTTCGTCGGCTTGCTGGCGGTGATCCTGCTGTCGGTCGACGAGCTTCCCGGAGGTCGCAAGTTCCTGCTGCGCGGCGCGATCTGGGGCGTTACCGCCTTCTTCCTCGTCGAGTACATCGTGCGGCTGTGGATCGCGCCCGAGATTCCGCAGTTCGACGAACTCTCGCCCTTCCGCGCGCGGCTGCGCTGGGCGCGTACGGTGCCGGGCCTGATCGGCCTGCTGGCGGTCATGCCCGCAGCCTTGTTGGTCATCGGCTACGGCATCACCGGCGCCGATACGGCATCCGTCTTCTGCATCCTCTGGATCATGAAGCTCGGCCTGCACGCGCCAGCCTTCGGAACGCTCGTGCGCGTGATCTCCAACGAACGCGCGCCCATCACCAGCGTGCTGATCGTGTTCGCCATCCTGCTGATGTCGGCGGCGACGGCCGCGCACATGCTGGAGCGCGTAGCCCAGCCCAAGGCGTTCGGCAGCCTGCCCGACGCCATGTGGTGGGCGGTCGTGACACTGACGACGACCGGCTACGGCGACGTGGTGCCGGTGACGCCGGGCGGACGCATCATCGGCTCGCTGCTGATGATCAGCGGCATCGCGGTGCTGGCGCTGATGACCGGCGTGCTGGCGACCGGCTTCGCGCAGGAGGAGCGTCGTCGCGAGTATCTGCGCGTCTGGGACCAGGTCAGCCGCGTGCCGCTCTTCACGTCGCTGGGGGTCGTCACGCTCTCCGAGATCGTGGGCAAGCTGCGCACCCGCTACTACCCGGCGCGGGTCACCGTGCTGCGGCGCGGCGATCCGGGCGATTCGATGTTCTTCATCTCCAACGGCGAATGCGAAGTCCGCCTGCCCAATGGCGCCGCCGTACGCCTGTCGGACGGCGCCTTCTTCGGCGAGATGGCGCTGCTCAACCGCCAGCCGCGAACCGCGTCGGTCGCGACGACCAAGCCCACGACCATGCTGGTCCTCTACGCCAGCGACTTCTACGAGATCGCCTCCCACATCCCGGCACTCGCCGAGGCGGTCGAGAAGGAAGCCAAGCGTCGTCGCGACGAGAACCTCGAGCGGCAGTCGGGCAGCAGCAGGCAATGATCGAAACAGACCTTCTGGTCGTGGGCTCCGGCGCGGCCGGCTTCTCCGCCGCGCTCACCGCGTCGCATGCGGGCCTGAGCGTGCTGATGGTCGAGAAAGAGGGGCAGTTCGGCGGCACCACGGCCTATTCCGCTGGCGTCATCTGGATCCCCGGCAACCGCCACGGCAAGGCGCTCGGCATCCCTGACTCCAAGGAAGACGCCCTCACCTACCTGCAGCACGAGGCCGGCAACCGGCTGAACCTCGAGCTGGCCAACGCCTTCCTCGATCACTGCAATCCCGCCGTCGAGTTCATCGAGAACAACACTCATGTCCGCTACGAGGCGGTGCCGATCTGGGCGGACTACCATCCGACCAAGCCCGGTGCCGCACAGGGCGGCCGCTCGTTGCTGCCGCTGCCATTCGACGGGCGGCGGCTCGGCAAGAGGTTCGCCGAGCTGCGCGCACCGCTGCGCACCATGATGGCGTTCGGCGGCATGATGCTCGGCCGCAACGACCTGCCGCACGTCTTCCGGATGACGCGGTCGGCGAAGTCGGCGCTGCATGTCGCCGGCATGACCGCGCGCTATGCCTACGACTGCCTCAGCCATGCCCGCGGCACACGCCTCACCAACGGCAACGCCCTGATCGCTGCCCTCGCCCTCTCGGCGCAGGAGCGCGGCATCGACCTCTGGCTCGACAGCCCGGTCGTCGAGCTGGTCCAGCGCGACGACGCCGTGGTCGGCGCGATCGTCCAGCATGAGGGTAAGCGCCAGGAGATCCGGGCGCGGCGCGGCGTCGTGCTGGCCTGCGGCGGCTTTCCGGCCGACGACGAGCTGAAGGGCCGCTACTACGGGCACGTGCGCGGCGGCCACAAGCATCGGTCGGCACCGCCGCCGGGCAATCGCGGCGACGGCATCCGCCTCGGGCAGTCGGCCGGCGGCGCGATGGCGGAGGATGTCGCCTACCCGGCGGCCTGGGTGCCGGTCTCGCTGGTGCCGCAGCACGACGGCTCGACCCTGCCGTTCCCGCACTTCTACGAGCGCGGCAAGCCGGGCTACATCGCCGTCGACGCAAGCGCCCGACGCTTCGCCAACGAGTCCGCCTCGTACCACGACTTCGTGCCGGCGATGGTCGAGGCCTGCCGGGGACGTTCCGAGACCAGCTCGTGGTTGCTCTGCGACCACCGCGCCATCCGCCGCTACGGCATGGGCGCCATCGGCCCTGCGCCGCTGCCGCTCGGTCCGCATCTCAGGAACGGCTACCTCGTGAAGGCATCGAGCTGGCCCGAGCTCGCGGCCAAGATCGGCCTCGATGCCGACGCGCTCCAGGCGACGATCCAGCGCTTCAACGCCAATGCGGCGCGCGGCGAAGACCCCGATTTCGGCAAGGGCACGGACGCCTATCACCGCTTCAACGGCGATCCCACGCACCGGCCCAATCCCTGTCTCGCCCCGCTCGAGCAAGCCCCGTTCTACGCCATGAAGATGATCCCCGGGGACATCGGGACCTTCCTGGGCCTGCGGGTCGACGGGCATGCGCGGGTGCTCGATGGGGCCGGAAGCCCTATCCGCGGGCTCTATGCGGCCGGCAACGACATGACCAGTGTCATGGGTGGTACCTATCCCGGGGCGGGCATCACCATTGGCCCGGCCCTCACCTTCGGCTATATCGCGGCCCGTCACGCGGCTTCCGCCGCCCGCTAGCCCCTCAGCAAACCAAGGCTGCCAGCCATGTCGCTCATCACGCCCGTCATCCTCGTCGGAGGCTCCGGCAAGCGCCTGTGGCCCCTGTCGCGCGAGAGCATGCCCAAGCAGTTCGTCCCCCTGCTGGGCAAACAGTCGACCTTCCAGCAGACGCTGGTGCGCGTGGCCGACCGCGGCCTGTTCGGCCGCCCCGTGATCGCCACCAATGACGCCTACCGCTTCATGGCCGAGCAGCAGGCCAAGGACATCGGCATCGAGATCGACATCCTGGTCGAGCCGTCGCGCCGCGATTCCGGTCCCGCCATGGCCGCCGCGGCGGCCTACACGCGCGGCCTCGGCGCCAAGGCCGTGCTGGCGCTCGCCTCGGACCATCTGGTGATCGGCTCCGAGGAGTTCCGCGCCGGCTGCCGCGACGGCCTCAATGCCGTGCAGCAGGGCGGCATCGTCACCTTCGGCATCCCGCCGACGGAGCCCAAGACCGACTACGGCTACATCCGCCCGGGCAGCGAGCGCATCGGCCCCGTCATGAAGGTCGAGGCCTTCGTGGAGAAGCCGAACGCCCAGACGGCACTGCGCTACATCGCCGAAGGGCTGCTGTGGAACAGCGGCAACTTCCTGTTCCCACCAGACCTGCTGCTCTCGGAGATGAAGCGCTTCGAGCCGGAGATGGCGGCCGCAGCCGAAGAGGCGGTGGCCAAGGCGAAGAAGACCGGCTCGACGGTGTTTCTCGACGGCGAGGCCTTTGCGAAGGCGCCGGCCAAGTCGATCGACTACGCCGTGATGGAGCGCACCGACAAGTGCTGGGTGGTGCCGGCCAAGTTCCGCTGGTCCGACCTCGGCACCTGGGACGCGCTGCTCGATGTCGGCAACGCCGACAGCGCGGGCAACGTCACCGAAGGCCCGGTCGAGATCGACCATGTGCGCAACTCCTACATCCGTTCCGACGGCCCGCTGACGGCCGTGATCGGTGTCGAGGAAGTCGTGGTCGTGGCGATGAACGATGCCGTCCTCGTCGGCCATCGCGACAACCTCCCGCGCCTCAAGGACGTCGTGCAACGCATGTCCGACGGCAAGCACCGGGCGGCCACCGAGCATGCCGTGATCCATCGCCCGTGGGGCAGCTACCAGGACATCGACCGCGGCGAGCGCTTCCGCGCCAAGCGCCTGACGGTGAAGCCCGGCGCCAAGCTCAGCCTGCAGAGCCACAACCGGCGCGCCGAGCACTGGGTCGTCGTGAAGGGCGTCGCCGAGGTCACGCTCGACGGTAAGATCATGACGCTCCACGAGAACGAGTCGACCTACATCCCGATCGGCGGCATCCATCGCCTCGCCAACCCGGGCAAGGAGCTTCTCGAGGTGGTCGAGGTCCAGACCGGCGACTATGTCGAGGAAGACGACATCGTCCGCTACGAAGACATCTACGCCCGCGTCTGACCGTGCTGTTCGGCGCGCACCACGAATGGGGCAAGCTTCGTGAAGTGGTGATCGGTCTCTCGCCGGCCGAGGATTTCGTCGTCTTCTACGAGGAGTCCTGCCGCTGGCTGACGCCGGAAGGGCTGGAATTCAGCCGCCGCCACATGGGCAAGCGCCTGATCGACGTCGATCCCGATTGGGCGCACCGCATCGAGCGCCAGGTCGATGCGCTGGCCGAACTGGTGGCGCGCGAGGGCGTCATCGTTCATCGCCCGCAACGACTGAAGGGCGAGGAGCGCACCTTCCTCGCGCCCAATGGCGAGGGCGCCCAGCTCTTCCCGCGCGATGGCATGATCGTGGTCGGCCGACACGTGATCGACGCCTCGCTGCGCCTGAAGTGCCGCCAGCGCGAGCGCTACGGCCTGCGACCGATCATCCAGAATGCCGTCATGGGCAAGGGCGCGTACTGGTCGAGCGTGCCGCTGGGTTCGCCGGCCTGCGTCGACGGGCCCTTCCTCGAAGGCGGCGATACGCTGTTGAACGGCCGTGAGATCTATGTCGGCATCTCGGGCTGCGCGTCGGATCTCGCCGGCGCGGACTGGCTGCAGGCGCTGGTCGGCGACAGCTATCGCGTGATCCCGGTCGCCATGAAATCCCA
>SCVT01000160.1 GCA_004296815.1 Reyranella sp.
GCGGGCCCAAGTTCTGCTCCATGCGCATCACCCAAGACATCCGCGACCACGCCCGGCGTGAGCACGCCAGGAAGGGCATGGACGAGATGAGCGCCCGGTTCAGGGCCGGCGGCGGAGCGCTTTACGTCCCCGACAAGTCGGCGGATTGAGCGATTTCTGCATGGTCCGAGGGGTCTTTTCGGCCCCTCGGGCGTTGACTCCGAAGCGGACGCTGCCTTGCGTCCGCCTTATCGGTGAGGGAGACTCCGGAAAGCCCCCGGATGGCGGGCCGGCCGGTGGAATGGGCGTGCGCTTTACACAACTTTACCCAGCCGAGACGGGCGCGAAACCGCCCCGCTTCATGTTGGCCGCAGTGGAAACTCAGTCTCAGGCGATGACCCCGGACATGGACACTTTCGCCCGCGAGGGCCGGCGATGAAGCGCCTGCGCACCCTGATGGGCATCGGCCTCGGGCTGGCCATCGTGGCCGGCGCCGGCTGGTACATCTCGCAGTCCGGGTCCGCCCCGCCGGCGCGGCCGGGCGGCCGCTTCGCCGCGGGTGCCGCGACCCCGGTGGGCGTCGCCGTGGCGGCCAAGGGCGAGGTCCCCATCGTGATCCGCGCGCTCGGCACCGTGACGCCGCTCCATACCGTCAACGTCAAGACGCAGATCACCGGCCAGCTCATCGACGTCTATTTCAAGGAAGGCCAGATGGTGAAGCAGGGTGACCTGCTGGCCCTGGTCGATCCGCGGCCCTATGACGTCGCCCTGCAGCAGGCGATCGGCCAGCAGCAGCGCGACGAGGCCCTGCTCAAGAACGCGCAGACCGACCTCGAACGCTACCGCAAGCTCGTGCAGCAGGACTCGATCGCCCGCCAGCAGTACGACACCCAGGTCGCCCTGGTGCGGCAGTACGAGGCCGCGCTCGTGATCGACCAGGCGCTGGTCGACGCCGCCAAGCTCAACGTCACCTACACACGCATCGTCTCGCCACTGACCGGCAAGATCGGCCTGCGCATGGTCGACAAGGGCAACTACGTGACGATGGGCGATGCGACCAGTATTTGCGTCATCATCCAGGTCCAGCCGATCTCCGTGCTCTTCACGATTCCCGAGGATTCGCTGCCGCAGGTCCGCGACCGCCTGAGGAAGAATGCCGACCTTGAAGTGCGCGTGCTCGATCGCGCGCAGAAGACCGAGCTGGCGGTCGGCCGGCTCGACACGACCGACAACGTGATCGACACGACGACCGGCACGGTGAAGCTGCGCGCGATCTTCCCGAACGCCGACGAGGCGCTTTTCCCCAACCAGTTCGTCAACGTGCGGCTGCTGGTCGACACGGTGAAGGACGCGGTCGTGGTGCCGGTCGCCGCCGTGCAGCGCGGCCAGCCCGGCACCTTCGTCTATCTCGTGAAGGCCGACGATACGGTGGAGATCCGCGTCGTCGAGCTCGGCGCCACCGACGGCGAGAAGGTCGCCATCTTGAAGGGCCTGCAGGCCGGCGACCAGGTGGTGATCGACGGCGTCGACCGCCTGCGCGACGGCGCCAGGATCCGCAAGCCCGCGGGCACGCCGCCGCGTGCCTCGGCCGGCCCGCCAATCGCCAACGCCCCGCCAGACGCCCAGCAGCAGCGACAGCGGCAGCGCGCCAACGGCGGGCCCGGCGGCGCTTCCGCTGCCCAGCCGGCACCCAACCAATGACCCCGGCCGCGACATGAACCCGTCGCGGATCTTCATCGAACGGCCGGTCGGAACCTCGCTGTTGATGGTCGCGATCATGCTGGTGGGCATCATCGCGTACCGCTTCCTGCCGCTCGCGGCCCTGCCGCAGGTCGACTATCCGACGATCCGCGTGCTGACGCTCTATCCGGGCGCCAGCCCGGAGGTGATGACGACGTCGATCACGGCGCCGCTGGAACGCCAGTTCGGCCAGATGCCGGGCCTCAACCAGATGACGTCGACCAGCTCGGCCGGCGCCTCGTCGATCACGCTGCAGTTCGACCTCAAGCTCGGCATCGACATCGCCGAGCAGCAGGTGCAGGCCGCCATCAACGCCGCGGGCAACCTGCTGCCGGGCGACCTGCCGGCGCCGCCCATCTACGCCAAGGTCAATCCCGCCGACGCGCCAGTGCTGACGCTCGCCGTCACCTCACGCACCGAGCCGCTGACCAAGGTGCACGACCTGGTCGACACCCGCCTGGCGCAGAAGATCGCCCAGCTCCCCGGCGTCGGCCTGGTGAGCCTCGAGGGCGGCCAGAAGCCCGGCGTGCGCATCCGCGCCAACCCGACCGCGCTCGCCGCCTACGGCCTCAACATCGACGATCTCCGCACCACGATCTCCAACGCGAACGTCAATACGCCCAAGGGCAACTTCGACGGACCGGCACGGTCGCTCACCATCAACGCCAACGACCAGATCACCGACCCCAACACCTTCCGCGACATCGTCGTCGCCTACCGCAACGGCGCGCCCGTGCGCATCCGCGACGTCGCCACGGTCGAGGAGGGCCAGGAGAACAACCGCATCGCGGCGTGGATGAACAACACCCAGGCGGTGATCGTGAATGTCCAGCGCCAGCCCGGCGCCAACGTCATCGAGGTGGTGGACCGCATCCAGCAGCTCCTGCCGCAGTTGCGCGAGACCCTGCCGAGTTCGCTCGACGTCGCCGTGCTCACCGACCGCACGGTCACCATCCGCGCCTCGGTGCGCGACGTGCAGATCGAGCTTTCCTTCGCTGTCGTGCTGGTGGTCGCGGTGATCTTCGCCTTCCTGGGCGATGCCCGCGCCACGCTGATTCCGAGCCTCTCAGTGCCGCTGTCGCTCGTCGGCACCCTGGCGATCATGTACCTGGCGGACTTCAGTCTGAACAACCTCTCGATCATGGCGCTCACCATCGCCACCGGCTTCGTGGTCGACGACGCCATCGTCATGATCGAGAACATCGCCCGCTACATCGAGCGCGGCGACGATCCACACGATGCCGCCTTGAGAGGCTCGCGCCAGATCGCCTTCACCGTGGTGTCGCTCACCGTGTCGCTGATCGCGGTGTTGATTCCGCTGCTGTTCATGAGCGACGTCGTCGGCCGCCTGTTCAGTGAGTTCGCCGTCACGCTTTCGGTCACCATCCTGATTTCGGCGCTGGTGTCGCTCACCTTGGTGCCGATGATGTGCGCGCAGTTGTTGCGTCAGCGGCGGACGCACGTCACCGCCGATGCAGCGCATCGCCATCCTGAGGCAGAGGCGCTGGGCGCCGGGTGGTTCGGCCATCTCATCGGCCTCTACGACCGCTGCCTGATCGTGGTGTTCCGCCATCAACCCCTGACGCTGCTGATCGCCATCGGCACGATCGTGCTGACGGTGCTGCTCTATGTCGTCATCCCCAAGGGCTTCTTCCCGGTGCAGGACACCGGCCTGATCCAGGCCGTGACCGAGGCGCCGCAGAGCATCTCCTTCGAGGCCATGGCCAAGCGCCAGAGCTCCCTCGCTGAGGCGATCCTCGAGGATCCCGACGTCGAGAGCCTGAGCTCCTTCATTGGCGTCGACGGCACCAATGCGACCC
>SCVT01000161.1 GCA_004296815.1 Reyranella sp.
AGCGTGGTAAAGGCGCGGTTTTTGCCCGGTATGGTTCCGCCGTGACGGGCCATTCACAAGTGCTAACGATAACACCGTTACACTCGCTGCTGCCGCCTAAACAGCGGACGTAAGCGCGGTCCGGGGGGCACCGGGCAACAGAAGCCCCCCACTTTCCTTCTCCTCATTTGCCCGCTATTGGCATCGTTGACTCTCCCGCTACGCGGGCCGATGCTTTTTCCGAATTTTTCCGACAGGCCATGAACGATCGCTTTCAATACGACGCTCTCGTCGACGACGCGCTGCGCAGCGTCGTGCGCCGCGTGCTGCTTCAGGTGGCGGAAAAAGGCCTGCCCGGATCGCACCATTTCTACATCAGCTTCCGCAGCACCGATCCCGGCGTCGAGCTGCCGGAGTATCTGCGCGCCAAGTATCCGGAAGAGATGACGATCGTTCTCCAGCACCAGTACTGGGACCTGATCATCCGCGAGGACGACTTCGAGGTCACGGTCAGCTTCAACAAGCAGCAGGAGCGCATAAAGGTCCCGTTCGCCGCGCTGTCGGCGTTCGTCGACCCGTCGGTGCGCTTCGGCCTGCAGTTCGACCGCCGCGACAAGGCGGGCGGCGAGAAGGGTGATGCCGCCGCCGCGGCCACGCCGCTGCCGGCCCCCGAGAAGCGCCCGCCGCTCGCGGCGCCCGCCGGAGCCGACCCGGAGGCCAAGCCGGACGCCGCCACGGCCGAGGCGGCCAAGCCCGAGGACGCCGCCTCCAAGGTCGTCAAGCTCGACAGCTTCCGGAAGAAGTAGGTAGACGCCGCGCCCCGGCTGCGGCAGGGAAAGCGCGCCCCGCGAGGGTCGCCAGGAGAAGACGCATGCCCGATTTCCAGTTCCAGGAGATGTTCCCGAGCCACGAGGACAAGACGTCCTACCGCAAGCTCACCTCCGATTTCGTCGGCACCACCAAGTTCGGCGGCAAGGACGTGCTGACCGTCGAGCCCGAGGCGCTGACCACCCTGACGGCGGCCGCGTTCCACGACATCTCCCACCTGCTGCGCCCCGGCCACCTGCAACAGCTGCGCAACATCCTCGACGACGGCGAGGCCTCGCCCAACGACAAGTACGTGGCGCTGGAGCTGCTCAAGAACGCCAACATCTCGGCCGGCGGCGTGCTGCCGATGTGCCAGGACACCGGCACGGCGATCGTCATGGGCAAGAAGGGCCAGCAGGTCTGGACCGGCGGCGGCGACGAGGAGGCGATCTCGAAGGGCGTCTTCAAGACCTACACCGAGACCAACCTTCGTTACTCGCAGGTCTCGCCGATCTCGATGTTCAAGGAAGTGCAGACCGGCACCAACCTGCCGGCGCAGATCGACATCTATGCGACCGACGGCGATGCCTACAAGTTCCTGTTCATCGCCAAGGGCGGCGGCTCGGCCAACAAGAGCTACCTGCACCAGCAAACGCCGGCCGTGCTGAACGAGGCCTCGCTGCTGAAGTTCCTCGACACCCAGATTCGCACCCTGGGCACCGCCGCCTGCCCGCCCTACCACCTCGCCATCGTGGTCGGCGGCACCTCCGCGGAGATGAACCTCAAGACGGTGAAGCTCGCCTCGACGCGCTACCTCGACGACCTGCCCTCCGAGGGCAACAACAAGGGCGTGGCCATCCGCGACCGCGAGATGGAGCAGAAGGTGCTGGAGCTCACGCGCCAGATGGGCATCGGCGCCCAGTTCGGCGGCAAGTATTTCTGCCACGACGTGCGCGTGATCCGCATCGCCCGCCACGGCGCCTCGGTGCCGATCGGCATCGGCGTGAGCTGCTCGGCCGACCGCCAGGCGATGGGCAAGATCACCAAGGACGGCGTGTTCCTCGAGCAGCTCGAGACCAATCCGGCGCACTTCCTGCCCGAGGTCGAGCCGCAGCAGCTCTCGGGCAACGTCGTCTCGGTCGACCTCAACAAGGGCATGGCGCACACGCTCTCGGTACTGACCCAGCACCCGGTGAAGACGCGCGTGAACCTCACGGGCACGCTGATCGTGGCGCGCGATTCGGCGCATGCGAAGCTCAAGGAGCGGCTCGACGCGGGCCAGGGACTGCCCGACTACTTCAAGCAGTTCCCGGTCTACTACGCCGGCCCGGCCAAGACGCCGACCGGCATGGCCTCGGGCTCGTTCGGCCCGACCACGGCGGGCCGCATGGATTCCTACGTCGATCTCATGCAGGCCAATGGCGGCTCGATGGTGATGCTGGCCAAGGGCAACCGCAGCAAGCAGGTCGTCGACGCCTGCAAGAAGCACAAGGGCTTCTATCTCGGCTCGATCGGCGGCCCGGCCGCGATCCTCGCAAAGAACTGCATCAAGAAGGTCGAGGTGCTGGAGTATCCCGAGCTCGGCATGGAAGCGATCTGGCGCATCCAGGTCGAGAACTTCCCGGCCTTCATCGTCACCGACGACAAGGGCAACGACTTCTTCAGCGAACTGAAGATCTAGCCAAAGAAAAGCCCCGGAGGTTTCCCTCCGGGGCTTTCCTTGCTGTCCCGCGACGATCCTTCAAATCCCCAGATGCCGGATCGCCGCTTCCCAAAACTGTCTTAGCTGCGGCAGCCGTCCTCGCGGCCGCACCACTTGTCGATCCACACGCTGCCGTGGCGCGCGTTGATCACGTGCAGCCAGTCGCCGCGGCAGCCGAGCACGCGGAACTTCATGTCGTCGCCCTCGATGGTCGCGAGCTGGCGGCCGAGCAGGCCCGGCTGGTTGTAGACCGCGATGTCGCCGTGGACGCGGGCATTGACCGTCAGCAGGTCGGCCGGCACCCAGCCATAGGGCTGCGTCGCGGCGGCACCGTCGGCCACGTAGTCCGACTGCGTGTTGAGCGCGATGCGCGCCCAGCCGCCCTGGCTGCCCGTCATGGTGACCATGGCGCGCGACTGGTCGGCCTTCAGCGTGCTGCGGCCCTGCAGCGAGCCGATCGTCACGGCCTGCGGCGTGGGCTCGGCCCGCACCGGCACGGTCTCGCCGCGCTGGAGCATGGCATAGGCATTGGTTGGCGTGCATGAACCGGCGTGACCGGTGCTGGCATCGACCGAGCGCTCGAGGACGGCAAAGCCCGCGAGCACGGCGACCGTGCCGACAATGGCGCGAATCATCGTGAACCCTTCCCACATTGTTGGCGGCCGCTCCCCAGCGGCCGACCCCTTCACCCACCGCCGTTCTAGATTCGCTGTGCGGCGGAGTCCCAGCAGGGTTTGTAAGAATTGTTTCAGGTCGTCCGATGCCGGAAACATCGACTCTTTTCGATGATTCAAGGGCTTGGCGGCAGCTGGGCTACACTCTGCCCATGAAGCTCGCCAAACAGCACCTCGATATCGGCCTCTTTTCCAACAAGCGCGACGAGCAGCTCGCCTTCTGGCAGCAGACGGTCGGCCTGCCCTACGACCACATGGGCAAGCTGGGCGGCGGCATGCAGCAGCACCGCCATCACATGAACGGCTCGATCCTGAAGATGAACCACGCGCGCGGCCCCCTGCCCGACGCGCCGCCCTCGGGCATCGTGGGGCTCGAGATCGCCCGCGAGGGGCTGGCGGCCGCGCAAGCGCTCGCCGATCCCGACGGCAACCGCGTGAGCCTGGTGCCGAAGGGCGCGAACGGCGTCGAGGGCATCGCGATCCTGCTCAGGGTCAACGATCCCGCCGCGCACGCGCGCTTCTGGACCGAGGCCATGGAGTTCGAGCGCGTAGGCGAGGGCCGCTACCGCTGCGGCGACTCGCTGGTCGTGGTGGCCGAGCGCGGCAAGGTCGAGCCGAGCCCCGGCCTGTGGCGCGGGCCGGGCTATCGCTACATGACCGTGCAGGTGTGGGATTGCCTGGCCGAGTACGATGGCATCCTGAAGCGCGGCGGCGCCTCGGGGGGCGAGCCGCGCGTGCTGGGCGAGACGGTGCGCTACGCCTTCGTCTGCGATCCCGACGGCAACCACATCGAGATCAGCCAGCGCGCCTCGCTGACGGGAAGCCTTTAGGCCCTAGCGGCCTTTGACGCGCGCCTTGCGGGCGGCGTAGCGGGCATCGCGCAGGGCCTTCTGCTCCTCCGCGCTGAGCGCGGGACGCGACACCGGGCGCTTGCCCTGCTTGATGCGCTCGGCCTCGGCGGCGGCTTCCTCGGCCTTGCGGGCGGCCTCGGCGGCACGCTCGGCGGCGATGCGCTCCTGCTCGGCCTTGCGGATGGCCCGGCGCTCGGCCTCGCGCGCCTCGCGGGCAGCGGCGATCGCGGCACGCTCTTCCGCCCGCTTCGCGAGTTCCGGGTCGTTCGCCTTGGCTTTGGCCTTCTCGAGCAGCGCCTGCTTGGCAGCGGCGGCCGTCGCCAGACGGTCGCCGAAATCCACGTTCCTTCCGCTCATCTCTTCGTCTTACTCCGCGGCCGCTGCGGCCTGTTTCTTGGCGCGCTTGCGATCCTCGGCATTGAGGAAGCGCTTGCGCAGCCGGATCGACTTCGGGGTGATCTCGACCAACTCGTCCTCCTCGATGTAGGCGATCGCCTGTTCGAGGGACATCTTGCGCGGCGGCGTGAGGCGGACGGCCTCGTCCTTGCCGGCGGCGCGGATGTTGGTGAGCTGCTTGCCCTTGAGGACATTGATCTCGAGGTCGGTGCCGCGGCTGTGCTCGCCGATGATCATGCCCATGTACACGGGCACGCCGGGCTCGATGAACATCGGGCCGCGATCCTCGAGCTTCCACATCGCGTAGGCGACCGAGGTCCCCTCTTCGTTGGCGATCAGCGCACCGTTGCGGCGGCCGGCGATCGGCCCGCGAAAGGCGCCGTATTCGTGGAACAGGCGGTTCATCACGCCGGTGCCGCGCGTGTCGGTGAGGAACTCGCCGTGATAGCCGATCAGGCCGCGCGACGGGGCGTAGAACACCAGGCGGGTCTTGCCGGCACCCGACGGGCGCATGTCCTGCAGTTCGCCCTTGCGCAGCGAGATCTGCTCGACCACGACGCCGGTGTAGGCGTCGTCGACGTCGATCACGACTTCCTCGATCGGCTCCTGGCGCTGGCCGGTGACCGGATCGGTCTTGAACAGCACGCGCGGACGGCCGACGGCGAGCTCGAAGCCCTCGCGGCGCATGGTCTCGATCAGCACGCCGAGCTGGAGCTCGCCACGGCCGGCGACCTCGTAGGAATCGGCGTTCTCGGTGTCGGTGACGCGGATCGCCACGTTGCCCTCGGCCTCGCGCATCAGTCGCGCGCGGATCATGCGGGTCGTGACCTTGTCGCCTTCCTTGCCGGCGAGCGGCGAGTCGTTGACCATGAAGGTCATGGCGAGCGTCGGCGGGTCGATCGGCTGCGAGGTGATCGGCTCGCTGATCGTCAGGTCGCCGATCGTGTCGGCCACGGTGGCGACCTTCATGCCGGCGATGGCCACGATGTCGCCCGCCTCGGCCGACTCGAGCGCCACGCGCTCCAACCCACGGAACGCCAGGATGCGCGTGATGCGCGTCTGCTCGAGCTCCTTGCCGTCGCGCGCCAGCGCCTTGACCATCGAGTTGGGCTTGATCGAGCCCGACAGGATGCGGCCAGTGAGGATGCGGCCGAGGAAGTTGTCGGCCTCGAGCGTCGTCACCAGCATGCGGAACGCGGGATCCGGATCGATCTTGGGCGCCGGCACATGCTTCACCAGCAGCTCGAACAGCGGCGTCATGTCGGTGTGCTCGGCCTCCAGCGAGGTCGCGGCCCAGCCCTGGCGAGCCGAGGCGAAGAGCGTCGGGAAATCGAGCTGCTCGTCGCTGGCTTCCAGCGCCGAGAACAGGTCGAACACCTCGTCGTGCACCTCGTGGGCGCGGGCGTCGGAGCGGTCGACCTTGTTGATCAGCACGATCGGCTTCAGGCCGAGGCGCAGCGCCTTGCCGAGCACGAACTTGGTCTGCGGCAGCGGCCCTTCGGCCGCGTCGACCAGCAGCACCACGCCGTCGACCATCGACAGGATGCGCTCGACCTCGCCGCCGAAGTCGGCGTGGCCCGGCGTGTCGACGATGTTGATACGCGTGCCATGCCAATCGACCGAGGTCGCCTTGGCGAGGATGGTGATGCCACGCTCGCGCTCGAGGTCGTTCGAATCCATGGCGCGCTCGGCCACCTGCTGGTTCTCGCGGAACGTGCCGCTCTGCTTCAGCAGGCAATCGACCAGAGTGGTCTTGCCATGGTCGACGTGCGCGATGATCGCGACGTTGCGGATATCCATAATGATGCTTTTTCCGGAGGGATCGGTCGGGCGCGCTTATACGCACGCTCTGTGACGGCGGCAAGGCGGGTTGAGGGGACGGGTTGCCGCTGCCACAGTCCCGTCATGCGCAAACGCTCGGTCACCATCGACGGCCACCGCACCAGCATCTCGCTGGAGGATGCCTTCTGGGCCGAGCTTTCGGCCCTCGCCCACGGAAGCGGCCGGTCGCTGAACGCCCTGGTGGCCGAAATCGACCGCGACCGGGTTGCCCAGGGCGCGGGCAACCTGTCGAGTGCGCTCCGCCTCTACGTGCTGAAGGAACTGAAGGGTTCGATCAGTCGAGCTTGAAGCCCTTGGCGCGCACGAATGCGCCGAAATCGGCCCGCTCCGGCACCGAATATTGCCGGGCCTTGTCCTCCGACCAGCCGTAGGCAGGATCCTCGCCGAACTTCTCCACGAAGCGCTGGGTCTTGTAGGGCTGGGTTTCGTTGCGGCGGCGGTCGTAGGCCGCGACCTTTTCGCGAAGCCCGGTCTCGTCGTAGCGGTCGCGGTGAATCGACACGTCGAGGCCGAGCCGCGGGCTCATGACGCCCTCGAAGGACGGCCACCCCACCCCCAGGCCGGCGACCGGGAAGACGTGGCTCGGCAGGCCGAGAATGTCGGCGACCTGGGCGGCATGGTTGCGGATCTGGCTGATCGGGCAGGTCCCCAGCCCCACCCGGTCGGCGGCGGCGATGAAGGTCGCCAGCACGATGCCGGCATCGACCGCGGCGTTGAAGAACGGGTCGAGATAGTCGTTCACGAACGGCCGGCCGCGCCATTCGAAGAGCAGCCGGTGGCGGCGGTTGTTGCCGCAGAAGACCAGCAGCGCCGGCCCCGCCTTGGCCCACGGGTTCTCCGGGATCAGCGCCTGCAGCTTCTCGCGCTGCGCCGGGTCCGTCACGATCACGATGTCGGCCTGCTGCAGGTCGCTCTTGGACGGTGCCGACAGCGCCACGGCGCACAGCGTATCGAGCAGCGCCGGATCGAGCGGCTTGTCGGAATAGCGGCGCACGACGCGGCGGTTGGCCATCTCGGCCAGCACCTCGACACCTTTCGGGGCTTCCTTGAGCGCAGGCGCAGAACCGAACCGTGCCGTGAGCACGGACTTCAAACGATCGAGCAAAGCTCTCTCCTCAGCGACCGAAGATGTTGGGGATCGGGATGTTGGGCACCAGCGAGCGTTGCTGTCCGCCCGGCTGCTGCTGGCCGCCGCCCGGCAGGATGTTGGAGACGCCCGGCAGGGTGCTGGCCATGCCCGGCGGATCCTTGGCGGTGCCGCGCGTCACGTTGAGCGAGGGCGACGAGGTCGGCCCGCGCGCCGTCGTGGTGAGGTAGGGCGCCGAGCCGTCCTCGGCGATGTAGAAGTTGACCGTCGTGTCGGTCGTCGAGGCCGTGAGATTGGTGCGCGTCGAGATGCGCGCCGTGGCGCGGTTGCCCTGCACCGTGAGACCACGGTCGCTGACGACGCCGCCCGCGATGTCGATGTGACCGCCGATCGGGCTGTCGTGGTTCACGAAGCGGTTGAGTACCAGGGCGATGGCATTGAGGAGATTGCCTGCGCCGACGCCGCCGCGCTGGCCCACCGCGCCCAGCACGCTGCCCAGCGTATTGTCGATCACGGTGCCGGCCGCGCCGGCCGCCGCGCCGCCCAGCACCTGCAACGCGCGGTCGGCGCCCACGAAGATGTGGCCGCCGAGCTGCGCACCGCCCGCCATGGAGCTCTTGATCTGCGCCGACGTGGTGCCGCCGCCCTTGATGTTGATGCCGTTGGCGTTCAGCCGCCCGTCGATCGTCACCTTCACGGCGCTGCCGAACTGGTTGCTGCCCGAGGTGCTGCGCAGCATGTCGCTGAGCGAGATGCCGTTGGCGTCGCCCTTGAAGTCGAAGGCGAGCGCGGGCCCGCTGCCGTTCACCACGCCCGACATCGCGAGCGACCCGCCGTAGAGAGAGCCCTTAAAATGCTGCACGGTCAGCACGCCGTCTTTCAGCGTGGCCGCGAGGTCGGCATTGCCGATGCGCAGCGGCGCGCTGATCAGCGTGCCGGCCACCAGCTTCAGCGAGCCGTCGACGCTGCGCAGCGGTTCGGTGTCGATCGGCTTGTTCGCCGCCGCCGGCTGGCCGCGCGCCGGCGCGCGGGCCGCGCCGCCACCGCTGCCGCCGATCCGGTCGAGGTCGAGCGTGCCGGCACGCAGGTCGGCGTTGATCGTGGTCCTGCCCGTGAGCCGCGCGTCGATCGAGCCCTCGAGCGTCTGGCCGTTCAGCGACAGGCTGCCCTTGTACGCGGCCGACTGCGGTGCGCCCTTGGCGGCGCCCGGCAATGCGAGCGTGCCGGTGGCCTTCACGGCGTGACCCATGGCGTTGACGCTGATGTCGCGGAGCGTGAGCTGCTCGATCGAGCCCGCGACGCCGCCGCTGGCGGAGACCGCGCCGAGATCGGACGGGCCGGTCGTGCCCAGTACCTTGAGCACGCGGCCCATGTCCGGCGCCTCGAAGTTGAAGGCGATGTCGGGCCGCGGCTGCGGCGCGGAGTAGTTCGCCACGGCGCCGCGCACCGCGAGCCGCGCGCCACCCAGGTTCGCGACCTTGACGTCGTTGAGGCGGAGCGTGCTGCCCTGCAGCGCCACGTCGACGTCGATGCCCTGGATCGTCTCCTTGTTGTAGATGACCCGGTTCACCTTGGCCTTCAGGCCGACCGTCGGGCCGCCGACCGCCGGCTGCGCGGACGCGGCGGACGACGACGACGCGGCCGGCGCCGCTTGCTTCTGTTGCGCCGAGGCCGGCACCAGGAAGGAGTCGAGGTCGAGCGTATCGATATTGAGGCTGGTCACGATCGACAGCGGCACGCCGAAGGTCACGACCACGCCGCCGGTGCCCTTGAGATCGTCGAGCTCGAAGGCGGCGTCGCTCACCGTGACATTGCCGCCCGTCGAGGCCATGCGGCCCTTGAGGCTGAGCTTCTGCAGCTTGGAGGCCGGAACCGAGGAGGTGTCGACCTCGAGCCAGCCCAGAGTCTCGCGGAGCTTCGGCCCCGTGAGGCTGAAATCGCCGCTGACCTGCGGCCGCGCCGCATCGCCCGTCATGGTCGACCGCGCCTGCAGCACCATGTCGCCGGGCAGCGTGGCAGAGAGCTTCGGCACGGCGACCGCACCGCTCTTCGACTCGAGGTCGAGCACGATGTTGCGCACCGGCTTCTTGTTGTAGATCACCTCGCCGACCTCGAAGGCGAGCTTGGCGTCGACATCGCCCAGCAGGCTGCCGCTCGACTGGGCGGGTGCCGCAGCCGCCGGCCGGCCGGCCGCAGGAGGTGCCGCCGGAGCAGCGGTCGGCGCCGAGGCAGGAACAGGGGCGGCGGCCCGGTCCACGGCCGCCAGCCACTTGTCGAGGTCGAGCTTCGGCACCGCGACCTTGCCCTCGACGGCGAGCCTGGGCTTCAGCGTGACGGCCAGGTTGCCGGAACCGTTGTCCTGGCCCAGCGCGATCTTGAAGTTCTTGGCGGCAAAGGCCGTCTGCGACGCCTCGATGCCGCCGTCGAACAGGAACTTGCCGGCGAGCAGCGGCGGCAGGACGGGCTCGGGCTGGCCGCTCAGCCGGACCAGGGTGCCGATGAAGGTGGTGAGGGAGTCGGCCGACACCGAGGCGACACCCGCCACCTTGGCGGCCGGCCCGAGCTCGCTCAGCGTGCCCTTGAAGGTGAGCTTGCCGCCGCCGGCCTGGAGGGCCGTGTCGACGGTGTGCCCGTCGCTCTTCTTGGCGCCGACCGCCAGGTCGAGCTTGAGCGGCGAGCCGTTGATGGTGGCGCCGCCGGCCAGCGTATAGGGCCCGTCGATCGATCCGACCGAGGCCGAGAAGTTCGCCTTCTCCGCGACCACGGAAAGGCCCGCCTTGGAGTCGCTGAAGATCAGCGTGCCGTTGTCGATGGTGAGCCGGCCGAGGGTGAGCGGCCGGGGCGTGCTGGGCTTCGGCGCCGCGGGCTTGGCTTCGGCGACCGACGGCGTGAACTCCCAGTTGGGCTTACCTTCGGCATTGATCTCGAGCACGATCTTGGGCTCGACGAGCGTCACCTCGCCGACCTCGATGTTGCCGCCGAGCAGGCCGAGCAGCGACGGCTTCACCGTCACCGACTTCACCTCGACCATGTTGGCGTTCTTCGAGCCGGCCACGTTGAAGAACTTCACGCCCTGGACCGAGACGGTCGGCGTCGGCAGCAGCGACAGCGAGATCGGGCCGTCGAGCACGAGCTCGCGGCCGGTCGCCATCTTGACCTGCGAGACGATCAGCGGCTTGTACGAATTCACATCGATGAAGAAGGGCGCCGCGGCCAGCGCCACGATGACCAGACCAACGAAGCCGCCACCGCCGATCAACAGCTTCTTGCGTGCACCTGGGGTCATGGGATGCTCCTTCGGACTGGCCGAAAGACTAGCGCATCGACTGCAGTCACGGCATAGAGAAAATAGAGACAGTCACATGGCAGACATCGTCAACCTGCGACGCGCTCGCAAGGACAGAGCGCGACGCGACCGCGAGACGGAAGCCGACGCGAACCGCCGCCGCTTCGGCCGCACGCGCGCCGAGAAGTCGGCCGACGAGGACGCCGCCCGCCGCGCCGAGGCCGCCCACGCTGCGACGCGCCTCGATCCCGAAAAGCCCGATCCCGAAAAGCCCGATCCAGAAAAGAAGGACTGACCGCGGCTAGCGCGCCGGCCGGTTGATCGCCAGCCGCTCGAAGAAGGAGCGCGTGTTCTGGTCGGCGCCGGGACCCGCCACGGCGCGCACGTTGGTGAGTTCGAGCCGCCGGCCGCTTTCGGCGTCGATCAGCACCGGATCGAGCGGCTTGCCGTCCGAGCCGTTGACCAGGTCCATCGGCCTGCCGTCGCGCGCCGCGGTGCCGAAGCGGTCGCCCCATTGCTTCAGGCCGACGATCACCGTGAAGAGCGCCGCGCCCTTCTCGGTCAGGCGGTATTCATGGCGCAACGGCCGCTGGCGGTAGGCGGTCTTGCGGAACACGCCGGCCTCGACGAGCTTCTTCAGCCGCGCCGTCAGCACGTTGCGCGCGATGCCGAGATTCTCCTGAAAGTCGTCGAAGCGGCGCACGCCGTAGAAGGCGTCGCGCACGATGAGCAAAGTCCACGGCTCGCCGACGACGTCGAGCGCCGAGGCGATGGAACAGTTCATCTGCTCGTAGGAGGTGCGCCGCATGGCGGGAACCTATCGCCGGTGACGGAGCCGCGCAATCTACCGCGATGCAGGGCTCGGACGGAGCAAAACAAGGTATCCGACCACCGCCGAAAGAATCGAACCCGCCAGCACGCCGAGCCGCACCTGCGCCTCGAAACGCGGATCGTGGAAGGCGAGCGTGCCGATGAACAGGCTCATGGTGAAGCCGATGCCGCCCAGGATCGCCACGCCCCACAATGTGCGCCACGAGCCGCCCGCCGGCATGGCCGCGACACCGAGCGCGATCAGCAGCCCCGCCCCCAGCACAATGCCGACCTGCTTGCCGACGAAGAGCCCGGCCAGGATGCCGAGCGGCACGGGCTCGACGAGCGTCGAGAGCGAGAGGTCTCCGAGCGACAGGCCGGCGTTGGCGAAGGCGAAGACCGGCATGATCAGCCAGGCCGACCACGGCTTCAGCGCATGCTCGAGATGGATCGCCGGCCGCTTGTCGTCCGGGACGCCCGGTGCCTTGAGCGGGATGAACATGGCGAGCACGACGCCCGCCAGGGTCGCGTGCACGCCCGACTGCAGGACCGACACCCAGAGGCCGGCGCCGAGCACCGCGTAAGGTCCGATGCGGAGCACGCCGCGCGCGTTGAGGATCGCGAGGCCTGCGATGAACAGGCCTGCGAAGGCCAGCGCCGTCGTCGAGAGGTTGCTGGTGTAGAAGATCGCGATGATCACGATGGCGCCGAGATCGTCGACGATCGCCAGCGTCGTCAGGAAGACCTTGAGCGAGAGCGGCACCCGGCTGCCGAGTGCGGCCAGCACGCCCAGCGAGAAGGCGATGTCGGTGGCAGCCGGGATCGCCCAGCCGTGCAGCGCGACGGGATCCTTCCAGTTGAGGGCGGCGTAGACGAGGGCCGGCACGACCATGCCGCCCAGCGCCGCGGCGATGGGCAGTGCAACCTGCGAGGGCCGCGACAGCTCGCCCTCGACGACCTCGCGCTTGATCTCGAGCCCGACCAGCAGGAAGAAGCCCGCCATCAGCCCGTCGTTGATCCAGAGCAGCAGCGGCTTGGAGAGGCCGACCGTGCCGTACTGGATCGTCAGCTTCTGGTCGAGCAGGCCCTTGATGTCGCCGGCGAGCGGCGAGTTGGCCAGGACAAGGGCGAGCACGGCGGCGCCCAGCAGCGGCAGCGCCGAGGCCGCCTCGCTGTCGATGAACGCGCGGAACCTGCCGACCATCCGCTCCCCCAATGAAAAACGCCCGGGTCTTTCGACCCGGGCGCTTCTTAGACCGTAATGGCCGGTTCCGGCTACTCGCGCTCCTGACCCAGGAAGCTCATGAGGAACTGGAAGAGGTTCACGAAGTCGAGGTACAGGCTCAGCGCGCCGAAGATGGCGACCTTCTCCTGCACGTCGGTGCCCCACGCCTCGGCATACTGTTCCTTGATCCTCTGGGTGTCGTAGGCGATCAGCGCCGAGAAGATCAGCACGCCCGCGGCCGAGATGATGAAGCTCATCGTGCCCGACGGCCAGATCATGTTGACGAGACCGGCCAGGATGAGGCCGATCAGGCCCATGAACAGGAACTTGCCCATCGCCGTGAGGTCACGCTTCGTCGTGTAGCCGTAGAGGCTGAGCGCGCCGAAGGCGGCGGCCGTCACGAAGAAGGTGCGCGCGACGCTGGCGCCGGTGTAGCGGAACAGCAGCAGCGACAGGCTGACGCCCATCAGTGCGGTGACCGCCCAGTAGACCGCCTGCACCGCGCCGGTGCTCATCGAGGCCGCGCGGAACGAGACGAGCAGCAGCAGGCCGAGCGGTGCCAGGATCGCGACCCAGCCCAGCGCGTTCAGGCCAGTGACGTACCCTCCCTGCACCTGGAAGAACAGGCCGGCGAGTTCCGGCGAGCTGAACAGGCCGAACGCCACGATGCCCGACAGGGCAAGGCCCGAGGCCATGTAGTTGTAGACGCGCACCATGTGGGCGCGCAGACCGACATCGAACGACGCCTGGTCGGCGATCGTGCCGGCGCGGTTGAAGGTGTCGAAGTTCGGATTTGCCATCTGCTTTCAAGCCTCCAAGGGGGCCTCGTTCACCGAGCCCCTTCGCCGGGTAATTTGGGGTCGCAGCCCGTCTGAATCAATAGGGTTCGCGCCATGCGAAATTCCAATTTAGCGGTCGGCAGGGGAATAAATCCGTCACTCGTTCCGCAACAAAGCGAGCGGCCGCTGTCGCAATGCGGCCAAAGTGCCCGCCAGACCGAACGCCAGGGTGAGCGCCATGGCGCCCAGGGCGACGGCAATGGCCACGGTCGGCAGGAACGTCCAGTCGAGATTCATCAGCCGCCGGACGACCAGCCAGGCGCCCAGGGTGCCGACACCGAGGGCCGCGACGGCGGTCGCGAGGCCCAGGAACGCGAACTCCCAGGCGAAGGTGCCGGCGATGCGGCCGCGCGTGGCGCCCAGCACCTTCATGACGACGGCCTCGTGCACGCGCCGCCGCTGCGTCGCCATCATGGCGCCGGCCAGCACCAGCACGCCGGCCAGGATGCTGAGGAAGCCGATGACCCGGCTGGCCAGCCCGATGTTGCCGAGCACGCTGGCCGCCGTCTCGACGGCGTCGCGGATGCGCACCACGGTGACGTTGGGGAACTGGTCGGTGACGGTCTTGAAGATCGCGTCTTCGGCGTCCGGCGTCGACTTCACGGTGGCAAGAAAGGTGTGCGGCGCGCGATCGAGGACGCCGGGCGAATAGACGAACACGAAGTTGATCGCGAGCGTCGTCCATTCGATGCGGCGCAGCGAGGAGATCTTCGCGTCGATGTCGCGGCCCAGCACGTTCACCGTGATGGTGTCGCCGAGCCCCAGCCCGAATTGCCGCGCGAGGTTCTCGTCGAAGGAGATGAGCTGCGGCCCGCGATAGTCGGCCGGCCACCATTCGCCCGCCACGATGCGTGAGCCCGGGGGCTGCGTCGCCGAATAGGTGACGCCGCGGTCCCCCTCGACCGCCCAGCGCGCGTCCGAGGGCACCGCGATCTCGCCGACCGGCTTGCCGCCGATCTTGACGATGCGGCCGCGCAAGGACGGCACCTTCTCGAGCGCGCCCGCGCCGGGGATGGCGGCGATCGCCTTCTCGAAGGCGTCGATCTGGCTCGACTGGATGTCGACGAAGAAGAAGGCCGGCGCGTCGGTCGGGATGCGCTTGGTGATCTGCTCGCGGAGATTGCCCTCGATCAGCGCGGTCGCCACCAGCACGGTGAGGCCGAGACCCAGCGACAGCATGACGATGGGCGTCGGCGCGCCGGGCCGGTGGAGGTTGGCGAGAGCGAGGCGCAGGGCCGCGAGCTTGGGCTTGCCGACCCGCGCCGCCGCCCACATCAGCATGCGCGCGACCACCGGGAAGGCGATGAAGGCGCCGACCGAGCCCAGCACGAAGTAGGCCGCGATCCGCCGGCTTTCGGCGGTGAAGACCGTGAAGGCCGCCAGCGCGAGCGCCACGGCGGCGACCACCAGCGCGTCGCGCCAGGCCAGCCGCCCCTGCTCGACCACGGCACCGCGCATCAGGGTCGCGGCCGGCACGCCCCGGGCCCGCATCAGCGGCAGCAGTGCGAACAGCAGCGAGACCAGCAGGCCGAAGCCCGCGGCGGTGGCGAGCGGCGCGGCGTAGAGCGCCACGCGGGCACGCACCGGGAGCACGTCGGCCACCACCGACTGGGCGACGAAGGGCAGCGCCGCGCCGATCACCAGGCCGATGCCGACGCCCAGCAGGGCGAGCGCGGCGAGCTGGATGAAATAGGTGGTGAAGACCAGCCGCTCCGGCGCGCCGAGGCATTTCAGCGTCGCGATGGTGCGCAGCCGCGCGGCGAGGAAGCTCGACACCGCGTTGCCGACACCGACGCCGCCCACCAGCAGGGAGGCAAGCCCGATCAGGCTGATGAACTGCGTGAGGCGATCGAGCCAGAAGCGCAGGCCGCCGCCGGCATCGTCGAGGCCCCTCACCCGCCAGCCGGCGTCGGGGAATTTGGTCTTCAGCGCATCGACGACAGCGCGATAGGGGCGGCCGGGTGGCAGACGCAGGCGATAGTCCCAGGTGAGCAGGCTGCCGGGCTGCACGAGGCCCGACTCGACCACCGCATCGAGCGGGATCATCAGCCTGGGCCCCAGGCTCGCGAAGGCGTTCAGCCCGCGATCCGGCTCGAGATCGGAAGAGC
>SCVT01000754.1 GCA_004296815.1 Reyranella sp.
GCCCAGATCTCCGACATGCACATCAAGAAGCCGGGCGAACTGCTCTACGGCCGGATCGACACGCAAGGCTATCTCGAGCGCGCCGTGGCGCATGTGAACGCGCTCGATCCGAGTCCGGATATCGCCCTTGTGACGGGTGATCTGGTGGATGGCGGCAAGCCCGAGGAGTACGAAAACCTCAAGCGTATGTTGTCGGCTCTGCGCATGCCGTTCTACCTCATTCCCGGCAATCACGACGCGCGCGACCCGTTGCGGGAAGTCTTCTCGGAGCACACTTATCTGCCTCGCAGCGGCTTTCTTCAGTATGTCGTCGAGGACCTGCCGCTGCGCCTCATCGCTCTCGACACCCTGGTGCCCGGCAAAGGGTTTGGCGCCCTGTGTCAGGAGCGATTGGACTGGCTGGAAGCGCGGCTGAAAGAGAGCGACCAGCCGACACTTCTTTACATGCATCATCCGCCCTTTGATTGCGGCATCTATGCCTTCGATGCAGCCCGTCTCAACGAAGGGGCGGAGCGGCTGGCTGACATCGTCAGGGCTCGCGGAACCGTCGAGCGCGTGCTGTGTGGCCACGTCCACCGCCCGATCCAGGTGCGCTGGGCTGGCACCATGGCCTCGATTGCCCCCAGCACCGCCCATCAAGGCACGCTGGACATGCGCCCCGGCGCCAAGCTCTCGATGACGATGGACCCTCCGGGCATTGCACTCCATCTGTGGCGGCCAGCGACTGGACTGATCACTCATCTGAGCTATGTCGGATCTTACGAAGGGCCGCGCCCGTTCAGTTGAGACCTGATCGCCTCTGCGTTGTCAGTCCTTCGTCGCCGGCAGGACCAGTCGCGTGAAGATGGCGAACGGGATGATGCCCTGCAGCGGCCCGCCATAGTGGCCGCCGTTGATCATCACAACGAGGCCGAGGTCGGGTTGAGCATAGAGCCGCTGACCGCCATAGCCGAAGCCGGCTGACCATTTGAGGTCGCGGCCACGAAGCAGGGTGCGTCCCAGCCACCATTGATAACCGTAGAAGT
>SCVT01000162.1 GCA_004296815.1 Reyranella sp.
AGCATTTGGTCTACGACGATTTCGAGTTCTGCACGGTGGCGGAGGTCGAACCGAAGCTGAAGGACCGCACGCTCACCGTGAACGGCGCCTCGAAGGCCTATGCCATGACCGGCTGGCGGGTGGGCTTCGCGGGCGGGCCGCGGCCCATGATCGCCGCCATGACCAACATGCAGGGCCAGATCGGCTCGGGCATCTCGACCATCGGCCAGGCCGCGGCGACCGCGGCATTGAACGGCCCGCAGGATCTCCTGAAGGAGCGTGCCGCGGACTACAAGAAGCGCCGCGACGAGGTGGTCGCCATGCTGCGCAAGGCGCCGGGCGTCACCTGCCACCTGCCCGAGGGCGCGTTCTACGTGTTCCCCAACATCGCGGGCTGCATCGGCAAGACGACGAAGGGCGGTCGCAGGATCGAGACCGACACCGATTTCGTGACGGCGCTGCTCGAGGAAAAGCATGTCGCGGTCGTGCAGGGCGCGGCCTACGGCATGAGCCCCTACTTCCGCCTCTCCTACGCGACCGACGTGGCAAGCCTTCGCGACGGCTGCGGCCGCATCCAGGAGTTCTGCAGCGAGTTGCGCTGACGAGTTACGCCGACGGGCGCAACCGCGTCGCGACAGGCGGCGTTCCTCGGGCGGGGGCATCCCGTTGCGGAGGAAGCCATGCCACGTGGCGACAAGTCGAAATACACCGGCAAGCAGGACCGCAAGGCCGACCATATCGCGAAGGGCTACGAAAAGGCCGGCGTTTCCCCCAAGGAAGCCGAGCGGCGCGCGTGGGCGACGGTGAACAAGGAAAGCGGCGGCGGCAACAAGAGCGGCTCCGGTCGCGGCGTGCCGGACACCAAGGTCTCGGCGCGCAAGGGTGGTCGGATCGGCGGTCGGGCTTCGGCAGCGCGACCGAAGGCGGCGCGGTCGGCTTCGGCACGCAAGGCCGCGGCAACACGCAAGCGGCGCGCCGCCTAGAAGCCTAGCCGGAGATCGCCCGGATCATCTTGAGCTGGTTGGGAATGCCGAGCTTGCGCGAGCAGAGCGGCCAGTGCCAAGGCTCGTTCAGCTCGTAGATCATGTACCAGGTGAGGCTGGCCGCCTTGTAGTAGTCCTGCGTGTACTCGGCCGCTTCCTTCGAGGTGATCACGGTGCCGTCGCGCATGCGCGTGTAGGTCATGAAGGTGCGCAGCGTGAACTGGAAGCGGCCGTGATAGGCGCCGCGACCGCCGTAGATCGGCTGCGGCTGCGGCCCCCAGCTTCCGCTCTCGCAGGTCGCGAGCTGCTGCAGCAGGCTTTCTTTGCGGTCGTTGAACTCCATCTCCTGCTCGGTCGGTCCCGTGCCGACGGCGGCGGCCTGCGGCTTCGGCTTCTCGCAGGCAGCGAGTCCGAGGGCAGCGACCAGAAGGAAGAGGAGCGTGGCGGGCCGATGGGCAGTCACAACCGCCCATTGTTCCCATGATTTGCCGGCCGGCGTAAACCCGCCGAAGAGGGAACGCGTCGTGAACCTTCTGCGATTCAGCCGAGCGATCAGCCAACTTGGCGCGTCTGTCCCGCCCAGTACTTCGCGCGCAGGACCTTCTTGTCGACCTTGCCGACGGCGGTGAGCGGCAGGCTGTCGACGAACTCGATCTGCTTGGGCGCGTGCGTGCCGCCCTTGCGATCCTTCACGAGCTGCATCAGCGCCTCGGCCGCCGGCCGCGTGCCGGGCTTGGCGACGATCAGCGCCGCGACGGCCTCGCCCCACTTCTCGTGCGGCACGCCGATCACCGCGGCCATCGCCACATCGGGGTGCGAGCTCAGCACGTCCTCGACCTCGCGCGGGAAGATGTTGAAGCCGCCGCTCACGATCATGTCCTTCTTGCGATCCACGATGTAGAGGTAGCCGCGCTCGTCGGCGCGCGCGACGTCGCCGGTGTGCAGCCAGCCGCCCTTGAAGGCCTCGGCGGTCTGCTCCGGGCGTTTCCAGTACTGCTCCATCGCATGCGGCGCGCGCACGCAGATTTCGCCCGCCTCGCCCGGCTTCACCTCGTTGTTGTCCTCGTCACGCAGGCTGACGCTGCACGAGGCGATCGGGAAGCCGCAGGAGGCGAAGAGCTCGGGCCGCTTCGCGTCGTGGTCGGCCTTCCGCAGCACGCTCACCGGATAGCACTCGGTCTGGCCGTAGAGCTGGCTGAACACCGGCCCGATGCGCTCCAGCCCCTCGACCAGCCGCGTCGGCGACATCGGCGAGGCGCCGTAGAGAACCAGTTCGAGCGAGGAGAGATCGGTCCTGTCGAGCTTGGGATGGTCGAGCAGAACGTAGATCATGGTGGGCACCATGAGCGTGAAGTTGATCTTCTCGCGTTCGATGGTGGCCAGGAACTTCTCGGGCTCGAAGCCCTTCAGCAGGTGGATCGTGCCGCCACGCAGCAGCGAGGGCAGCACCTTGGTGCCCGAGACGTGGGTGATGGGCGCGGCCGCGAGGTAGCGCGGCACGGCTGGGAACTCGAAGTCGGCGGCGATCGACACCGCCGACGCCGCGGTCGAGCGATGACGCCGGATCGCGCCCTTCGACTTGCCGGTCGTGCCACCCGTGTAGTTGATGATCGCGTAGTCGTCGGGATCGGTGAGATCGACCGGAGCCGCCTCGCCCGCCCTCTCTGCCGCCGCCATCAGGTCGCGGCCGAAATCGGCCTGTCCCATGGTGAGCACGGTGGCGAGCCGGTCGGCCGCCTTGGCCGCGAGCTCGCCGCCGCGCTGCGCATGGGTGTGCGGGTCGACGATCAGGGCGGTGGCGCCTGAGTCCTCGACCACATCGAGATGGTCGGCGAGCGAGCCCAGCGGATGCAGCCAGGTGACGACGAGGCCGAGCCCCTGCGCCGCCACGCCCGCGCACCAGGTCTCCGCGCTGTTGGCGCTGAGGAAGGCCGCGGTCTGTCCCTTCTTCAGGCCCGACGCCGACATCGCGGCCTGCAGGCGGCCGATCAGCGCGTGCGCGCCGCGATAGGTCAGGCTGCCGCCGTCCCACACGAAGGCCATGCGGTCGGGAAAGCGCTGGAACGCGCGCAGGGTCATTGTCGTGCCGGTCGGCGCGCCGGCGATCCTGTCCTGCATGGCTCAGCCCTTGGCGGGATGCGTCTTGGTCCAGTGCCGGGCGATCTCCTCGCGCGTGGCGACCCAGACCTTGGGCTTCGACGCCACGTAGTCGAGGAAGCGCGCGAGCGTCGCGGCACGGCTCGGCCGTCCGGCGAGCCGGCAATGCAGGCCGATCGACATCATCTTCGGGCTCTGCGCGCCCTCGGCATAGAGCACGTCGAAACTGTCCTTCATCGACTGCAGCCAGCCGTCGCCTGCGGTGAAGCCCGGCGCCACGCCGAACTTCATGTCGTTGACCTCGAGCGTGTAGGGAATGATCAGGTGCGGCGTGCCGCCGACCTTCACCCAGTAGGGCAGATCGTCGGCATAGGAGTCGCTCGAATAGAGGAAGCCGCCGTGCTTGATGACGGCCTCGAGCGTGTGCATGCCGAAGCGGCCGGTGTACCAGCCGACCGGCGCCTTGCCCGCGGTCTGCCTGATCACCTTCACCGTCTTCTTCATGTGGTCGAGCTCCTGCTCGAGCGTGAAATCCTTGTAGTTGATCCAGCGCCAGCCGTGGCTCGCGACCTCGTGGCCGGCGTCCGCCATCGCCTTGCCGGCGGCCGGGTTCAGCTCCAGCGCGCGGCCGACCGCCCAGGAGGTGAAGCGCATGTTGCGCTCCTGGAACAGGCGCAGGATGCGCCAGAAGCCCGCACGGCTGCCGTACTCGTACATCGACTCGGTCGAGAGATCGCGACCGCCCTGGATCGGCGTGCCGCCCGGCGTCTCGGTCAGGAACACCTCGGAAGCGGCGTCCCCGTTCAGGATCGTGTTCTCGCCGCCCTCCTCGTAGTTCAGCACGAAGCTCACCGCGATGCGGGCGTCGCCCGGCCACTGGGCATGCGGCGGATTGGGGCCGTAGCCGATCAGGTTGCGGTCGAGATGATTGTGCATGGAGACCCCGGAAAAACGCTGACGATTGAAGGCGGACTATGGCGCGGCTATAGCTCGCGCGACAAGCTTGAGGAGGCAGCATGAACGCGGCCGATGCGGTCCGGGAAGACCGCCTGTGGCAACGGCACGCCGACATGGCGAAGCTGGGCGGCACCCCCAGGGGCGGCGTCAACCGCCAGGCCTTGTCGCCTGAAGACGCCGCGGCGCGGAACCTGCTCGCGTCGTGGGCCAAGGCGCGCGGCTTTTCGATCTCGACCGACGCCATCGGCAACCTCTTCGTGCGCCGCGAGGGCAGCGACCCGAAGGCACTGCCGGTGATGAGCGGCTCGCACATGGACAGCCAGCCGACCGGCGGCCGCTTCGACGGCATGTACGGCGTGCTGGCGGCCTTCGAGGCGCTGGAGGCGCTCGAGGATGCCGGCGTGAAGACCAAGCGGCCCGTGGTGGCCGTCGCCTGGACCAACGAGGAAGGCTCGCGCTTCCAGCCGGGCGCCATGGGCTCGGCGGTGTTCGCGGGCCACAACAGGCTCGAGGAGATGCTCGAGGTGAAGGACTGGAAGGGCGTGGTCCTCAAGGATGCCCTCGCAGAGACCTTGAAGGCAGCACCCGCGCCGATGCGCGACGGCAGGCCGGGCTTCTCGCTCGACGGCTATGTCGAGGCCCATATCGAGCAGGGCCCGCGACTGGAGAACGAGAAGAAGACGATCGGCGTGGTGACGGCCATCCAAGGCAGCCGCCGCTATATCGTCGAGACGTCCGGCGAGGAGGCGCATGCCGGCACGACGCCGCGCTCGGCGCGCAAGGATGCCTTCGCGGCCGCCCTTCGCATCGCCCAGGCGATGTACGAAGCCACGACCGACAAGGACGACACGCTGCGCTTCACCATCGGCCGCGTCGACGTCGGACCCGGCTCGCCCAACACCGTGCCCGGCAAGACGAGCTTCACCATCGACATGCGCCATCCCTCGGATGCCGTGCTGGAAACGCACGAGAAGAAGCTGAAGGAGATCGTAGCGGCCAAAGCGGCGCCCTGCAGCGCGAAGATCGACCGCGTGACGGCCGTGCCGCCGACCGATTTCGATCCCGCGGTCATCGACCTCGTGCGCGCCAAGACCAATGCGCTGAAGCTTTCCAACATGGACATGCCATCCGGTGCCGGCCACGACGCCATGCACATCGCCCGCCTCTGCCCCACCGGCATGATCTTCGTGCCCTGCGAGCGGGGGATCAGCCACAACGAGATCGAGAATGCCGCTCCGTCGGACCTCGCCGCCGGCACCAGGGTGCTGGTCGAGGTGCTGGCGGAGCTGGCCAACCGCTGAAGGAAGAGTGATGTCGAAGAAGATGCAGTCCGAGCTCGTGGCGATCCTGTCTGACCTGATCGCGCTGCCGAGCCCCTACCCGCCCGGCACCTCGGTCGAGATCTGCGCCTACACCGCCAAGCGCCTGAAGAAGGCGGGCTACAAGGTCGAGATCGCGACCAAGACCAAGGGTGTCGACAACGTCGTCGCCCGCCTGAAGGGCAAGGGCAAAGGCCCCGTCATTGCCTTCAACGCCCATGTCGACACGGTGGGCGTGGGCGAGCGCGCCAACTGGAAGAGCGATCCCTACAAGGCACTGGTCAAGGGCGGCCTCGTCTACGGGCTGGGCGCCGGCAACTGCAAGGGCAGCATGGCGGTGCAGATCTGGCTCGCCGAGGAGATCGCGCGCCGCGGCGGACCGGCCAAGGGCGAGCTGATCTTCACCTTCGTGGCCGACGAGGAAAACCTCGGTCCCGACGGCATGGAGTTTCTGCGCAAGAGCGGCAAGGTGCGGCCCGACGCGCTGATCCTGGGTGCGCAGACCGAGAACAACCTGATCGTCGCGGAGCGCGGCGTGATGTGGGCGAAGATCACCACCAAGGGCCGCGCGGCGCATGCCGGCAACCCGGCGGCGGGCGACAACGCCATCCTGCGCATGATGCGCCTCATGAGGGCGCTCAGCTCCTACTACGACAAGGCGCTGGCCAAGCGCGTGTCGGGCGCGATGAAGTCGACGGTGAACATCGGCATGTTCCACGGCGGCCACAACACCAACGTCGTGCCCTCGGCCTGCACGGTCGAGATCGATCGCCGCCTGCTGCCCGACGAGAAGGTCAAGGACGCCTACGCCGAGCTGAAGCGCGTGATCGATGGCGTCGGCGAGCCCCGGAGCCAGTACACGGTCGAGTTCCTGACCGGCACCAACGGCTTCTTCGCGCCGGAGAACGGCGCCGCCGTCGGTGCTTTCGAGGCCGCGGTGAAAGCGCACAGCCGCCGCAAGGTGAAGTTCCTCAACGCCACGGGCGTGAGCGACGGCCGCTACTATGCCGACGACGGCATCGAGATCATCAACTTCGGCCCGGGCTCGGGCGCACAGGGCCACGCCGCCAACGAGAGCGTGCCGATCGCCGAGATGATCGACGCCGCCGAGATCCAGCTCGACGTGGTGAAGCGACTGCTGGGCTAGCCGTCCGTCGTCAGATCAACGGCCGATCTGCTGGAACCAGCGCTCGACGTCCTGCATCGCCGTGCGCAGCCCGTCGAGCCCGTCGCCCCGTGTGGCCTGCCGTGGTGGCGGCGGCCGGTAGGGTCGCGGCGCGGGTGCTGCCTGCGCCATGACAACCTGCGGCGCGGGATCGGCGCGCAGGTCTTCCAGCAGGGTGCGATCGAGCGCCTCCCCCGGCCACAGGCCGCGATCCTCGCGATAGCGCGCGGCGGCGGCCACGGTCATCGGCCCGGTGGCGCCGTCGGCCGGCCCAGGGTTAAAGCCGAAGCCGCGAAGCCTGCCCTGCACTTCCCGGATCTCCTCGCGCGTCAGCGATGGAG
>SCVT01000012.1 GCA_004296815.1 Reyranella sp.
CCTGCCGCTGGTCGAGCGCGACATCTCAACGCCGATCGAGGCGATGAAGGCGCCACTGCTCGACGGCAAGAAGCTGGTGGTGGTGCCGATCCTGCGCGCGGGTCTCGGCCTTGCCGAGGGGATCATCGATCTCGTGCCGCTCGCCCGCATGGGCCATGTCGGCCTCTACCGCGATCCGCGCACGCTGCAGGCGGTCGAGTACTACTTCAAGATCCCGCAGGACATCTCCGACCGCGACGTCATCGTCTGCGATCCCATGCTCGCGACGGCGCATTCGGCGATCGCCGCTGTGGATCGTTTGAAGGAGTCGGGTGCAAAGAGAATCAAGTTCCTCTGCGTGCTGGGCTCCGAACAGGGCGCGCGGGCCTTCGCCGAGGTCCATCCCGATGTGCCGGTGTTCGCGGCAGCGATCGATGCAAAACTCAACGATCACGGGTATATTGTTCCCGGGCTCGGCGATGCGGGCGACCGTCTCTTCGGGACCAAATAACAACGCCAAGAAACGACGGGAGAAACGCCAATGTCTCCGGACCTGAAGTACCTCCTCTTCTCGACGATCCTCTGCTTCGTTCAAGTGCTGGTGGCGGCCATGGGCGCCAACCAGGCGGTCGGCCTGCCGACGCTCGCGGGCAATCGCGATAACCTGCCCGCCATTGGTGGCTGGGCCGGACGCGCCAAGCGCGCCCATCTCAACATGATCGAGAACCTGGTGCTGTTCGCGGCGCTGGTGCTGATCGCGGTCGCGGCCGGCAAGGCCAACGCCATGACCGCGATGGGCGCCATGATCTTCTTCTGGGGGCGCCTCGCCTACGCGATCATCTACGTCGCGGGCATCACCTGGCTGCGCACCGTGGCGTGGTTCGTGTCGGTGATCGGCATGGCCATCATCGCCTTCGAGCTCGTGAAGGCACTCTGACGATCTAGTGCTTGGGCGCGCCGGCGCCCATCGCCTCGACGCTCATCTCGACGTCGATGCTGCCGGCCTTCTCGAACACCAGCGTGAGCGGCACCTTGCCGTTCACGGCGAACGGGGCCTTGAGCTCCATGAACATGATGTGAAAGCCGCCGGGCTTCAGCGCCACCGTGGCGCCCGCTGGGATATCGAGACCCTTCTCGAGCTCGCGCATGCGCATCACGCTGCCGTCCATCTTCATCTCGTGGATCTCGACCTTCGCCGAGACGGTGCTGCGGGCCGCGACCAGCCGGTCGGCCGTGCTGCCCTTGTTGGTGATGGTCATGAAGCCGCCGCCCGACTTGGCGGTCGGCGCCGTGGCGCGCGTCCACGGCGTGGCGATCTCGAGCGTGCCGAGCTTGTAGTCGTGCGCTGCAGCGGGGAGCGCAGCGAGGACGAGGGCGGCGGCGAGGAAGCTGCGGCGAGCGATCATGGGACGGGTTCCTTTCAGCGGACGGCAAAGACGATGGGAATGGTGAAGCTTGCGCTCTCGGCGCCGAGGCCCGGCGTGAGCGGCGGCAGGGCGGCGCGGCGGACCATGCCGAGGGCTGCCTTGTCGAGGGCGTCGTAGCCGCTGCTGCCGACGACCTGGGCGGAGATCAGCTGGCCATTGGTGGCGATGACGATGTTGAGCGTGGTGCGGCCCTGTTCGCCGCGACGGCGTGCGGCGACCGGATAGTCGCGTTCGCGCTCGATGGCGGCGGCGAGGCGGTCGATGTAGCGCGGATCGGGCGCGGTCTGGCGCGCAGCGGCAGCCGGGGGCGCGGGTGCGGTCAGGGCCGGTGGCAGCGGCGAGGGCGGGGCCGGCGTGGCGACGGCAGGAGGCTTGGGCGCGACAGGCTTCGGCGGTGGCGGCTTCGGTGCCTGCAGGACGAGCTGAGGCGGCGGCTCGGGCAGGGGAATGAGCGACGGATCGATCGGCGGCGCTTCCGTCACGACGGGCTGCTCCGGCTCGGACGGCTGGGCTTCGGCCGGCGATGCTTCGGGTTGTGCCTCCGGTAGCGCCTCTGGCTGCGGCGGCGTGGGCTCGGCGATCGCGGCGATCTCGACCTCGATGGCGCGGATTTCGTCCGTCAACGGCTCGATGTTCCACGCACCGATGGCCACGGCGAGGGCAACCAGATGCACACCCGCGGCGGCCGCCAGCGCGGCGAGCGGCATCCGCGGCGATGTCGTCGCCGGGTTCAACGCTTGCCTTCCTTGTCGAGCCAGGCGCGGACCTCGGCGAGGTCGGCGACGCCCGGCAGCACCGTCGCCTTGCCGTCGCGGTCGATCATCATGGTGCGCGGCAGCTCGCCGCCCCAGGCCGGATCGATCTCGTAGCGCAGGCGCTCGTTGAAGCGGTCGGCGAAGGCCCAGTTCTCCGCCTTGGCGAGGCCCGAACGCGCGATCATGTCGGAAACGCGCGCGGGATCCTGCGGCACCGGATCGGCCGCGATCATGACG
>SCVT01000163.1 GCA_004296815.1 Reyranella sp.
CAGAAGCAGTACTGGCGCGACCACGGCACCTCGATGCGGGGCATGATGAGCCTGCACGGCGTCGACCCGACCCACTATCTCGACTACGTCCACGACATCGACTACTCGCCCGTCGAGGCGAACCCCGCGCTCGAGGCGTCGCTGAAGGCGCTGCCGGGCCGCAAGCTGATCTTCACCGCAGGCGACGTGCCGCATGCGGAACGCGTGATGGAGCGGCTGGGCGTGGCGCATCATTTCGAGGCGATCTTCGACATCGCCGCGGGCGAGTACTGGCCCAAGCCCCATCCGCAGATCTACGATGCGCTGGTGAAGAAGCACGGCATCGATCCGACGCGCGCCGCCTTCGCCGACGATATCTCGGTCAACCTCAAGCCCGCCGCCGACATGGGCATGCGCACGGTGTGGATCCGCACCGACGAGAGCGTGAAGCGCGCGGCCGACAGCGATCTCAGCCACATCCACCATCAGACCGACGACCTCGCCACGTGGCTCGCCGACTGGGTGGCCGAAAGGAATCCCAAGAAGTGAAGATCCTGATTCTCGGTGCCGGCGCGGTCGGCGGCTATTGGGGCGCGCGTCTGACGCAGGCCGGCATCGACACCACCTTCCTGCTGCGCGAGAAGCGCGCCGAGAAGGTGCGCAAGAACGGCCTCGTCGTGAAGAGCCCGAAGGGCGATGCGACCGTGCCGGTGAAGGTCGTGACCAAGGGCGGCGAGGGCGGTCCCTACGATGTCGTCGTGCTGGCCTGCAAGGCCTACGACCTCGACTCGGCGATCGAATCCATCGCACCGGCCATGGGCCCGAACAGCACGATCGTGCCGATGCTTAACGGCCATGCGCACTTCGCCACACTCGACGGCAAGTTCGGCGCGGCGCGGGTCGCGGGCGGCCTCGCCCGCATCTCCGGCATGCTGGGCCCCGACGGCGAGATCCTGCACACCGGCCCGTCCGGCGTGTCGTTCGGCGAGCGCGACGGCAAGCCGGCGCGGCCCTCGCTGGTCGAGCTCGACGCGGCCTGCAAGAAGGCCGGCATCGACGGCGGCATCAACGCCAACATCAACCAGGACCTCTGGGACAAGTGGATCATGCTGTCGACGATCGCCGGCATGTGCTCCGCGATGCGCGGCACGGTCGGCGACATCACCGCGACGGAAGACGGCGCGGCCATCGTGCTCGAGACGCTGGAGGAGAGCCGCAAGGTCGCCGCGGCCGAGGGCTACCCGCCGAGCGAAAAGGTGTATTCGGGCCTGCAGACGTCGCTGACGACCAAGGGCTCCAAGGCCGTGGCGTCGATCCTGGGCGACATGGAGAAGGGCGGGCAGGCGGAGGGCAAGCAGATCGTGGGCGATATGCTGGCGCGTGCGCGCAAGCACGGCATCGCCGCGCCCAACCTGCGCTTCGCCTACGCGCACCTGCAGGCATACGAAGCCCGTCGCACCCGCGGCGGCCTGAAGTAGAGGTCCCTTATGAAGATCCTGATCCTCGGCGCCGGTGCGATCGGCGGCTATGTCGGCGGACGCCTGCACCAGACCGGCGCCGACGCGACCTTCCTCGTGCGCGAGAAGCGCCTCGAAGCTCTGCAGCGCGACGGCCTGGTGATCAAGAGCACCAAGGGCGACATCACCCAGAAGGTGAAGGCCGTGACCAAGGGCAGCGAGGGCGGGCCGTACGATATCGTGCTGCTGACCTGCAAGGCCTA
>SCVT01000164.1 GCA_004296815.1 Reyranella sp.
TCAACGAAAGGACAATCATCATGGACGCCTCTGCAGCCAAGCTCATCGGTGCCGGCCTCGCCACCATCGCCCTCGCCGGCGTCGGCGTCGGCATCGGCAACATCTTCGGCAGCTTCGTCTCGGGCGCTCTGCGCAACCCGGAAGCCGCTCCCCGCGTGTTCGGCAACGTGCTCCTGGGCTTCGCGCTCACCGAGGCCGTCGCGCTGTTCGCGCTGGTCATCGCCTTCATGATCCTGTTCGTGTTCTAAGCCAGCCGGCTTGGGACCAAGGATCATGCGTACAGCAGTCCATAGCGTAGTCGCGGCGGGCACCATCCTGCTCGCCGTGACCGGCACGGCCGCGGCCAAGTCCGGCGGCATGCCGCAGCTCGACTTCCACAGCTTTACGCCGCAGCTCGTCTGGCTCGCGATCGCGTTCTTGGCGCTGTACCTCATCATGTCGCGGCTGGCCGTGCCGGCGATCGCCGACACGCTGGCCAAGCGCCAGGCCAAGATCCAGGGCGACCTCGACGCGGCCGAGAAGGCCAACGAGGAGACCCGGGCGCTGGTCGCTTCCTACGAGAAGAGCCTGGCGGACTCGCGAGAGTCTGCCCGTGGCGTCACGCGCCAGCAGGGCGAGGCCGATGCCGGCATCGCTTCCGCGCAGCTCGGCCAGCTTCAGGACCGCCTCGCGGCCCAGATCGCCGACGCCGAGAAGCGCATCGCCAAGCAGCGTGACGAGGTGATGGCCGGCCTCGAGCAGATGGCCAAGGAGATCGCCCAGGGCGCCTATGCCAAGCTCGCCGGCCAGCCGGCCGATGCGGGCCAGCTCGACGCCAAGGTCTCGGCGGCCGCCAAGGGAGGCAACCGATGATCGGCACGGCTTGGGCTGCGGGCGCCGATGGCGCCAAGGGCGGCCTGTTCTCCGATCCCGGCTTCTGGGTCGCGGTCGCCTTCGTCCTGTTCTTCGCCCTCGCGGGCAAGGTGCTGTGGGCGAAGATCCGCGACATGCTCGACAAGCGCGCGGGCGACATCTCCAAGGCGCTGGCCGATGCCGAGCGGCTGCGCGCCGAGGCGTTGAAGGCCAAGCAGGACGCCGAGCGCACGCTCGCCCAGGCGTCCGGCGAGGGCCAGGCCATCATCCAGCAGGCCCGCGAGGAAGCCGACCGCATGAAGGCCAAGGCCGCCGCGAGTCTCGAGACGGCCATCGCGCTGCGCGAGCAGCAGGCCAAGGACCGCATCGCCCAGGCCGAGGCGCAGGCTTCCAAGCAGGTGCGCGACACCGCCGTCGACGTGGCGCTCGCCGCCACCCGCGCGCTGCTGCGCGATCAGGTCGGTCAGGGCCGCACGTCGGCGATGATCGACGAGGCCATCGCCGAGCTGCCGAAGCGCCTGCACTGAGATCAGAAATCTAGGGATTGCCCGCAAACAACAATCGCGGGCTACCTGACGCCCCCGCCGAAAGGCGGGGGCTTTTTCTTTGGGCCGCTTACTCCGCGGCCTGCTTCATCGGGTCGGAGCCCGGCGGGTTGTTCGAGGGCTTCCAGCGCAGCACCGGCTTGCGCGCGGCCAGCGTCTCGTCGAGACGGCGGCGCGGCGAGTAGAGCGGCGCCGCCTTGAAGGCCTCGGCCGCCGTGCCGGTCTTGGCCCGCTCGGTGAGCGAACGCAGCGCGCCGATGAACTGGTCGAGATCCTCCTTGGCCACGCTCTCGGTCGGCTCGATCAGCATCGCACCGTGCACGACCAGCGGGAAGTACATGGTCATCGGATGGTAGCCCTCGTCGATCATCGCCTTGGCGAAGTCGAGCGTGCTGACACCGGTGTCCTTGAGGAAGCTGTCGTCGAACAGCGCCTCGTGCATGCACGGTCCCTCGAAAGCCGGGCTCATCACGTCCTTCAACGCGGCCATCACGTAGTTGGCGTTGAGCACGGCATCCTCGGCGACCTGCTTCAGCCCGTCGGCGCCGTGGCTCATGATGTAGGCCAGCGCGCGTGTGAACATGCCCATCTGGCCGTGGAAGGCCTTGAGGCGGCCGAGCGGCACGCCGTCGACCTTGGCGCCGTCTTCCGCGACGGACCACTTGTCGCCGTTCTTCACGATCCACGGATACGGAGCATACGGCGCCAGCGCCGCCGACAGCACCACGGGGCCCGCACCCGGCCCGCCCCCGCCGTGCGGCGTCGAGAAGGTCTTGTGCAGGTTGATGTGCATGCAGTCGATGCCGAGATCGCCCGGCCGCACGCGGCCGACGATGGCGTTGAAGTTCGCGCCGTCGCAGTAGAAGTAGGCGCCCGCCGTATGCACGGCCTTGGAGATCTCGACGATCTCGCTCTCGAACAGGCCGCAGGTGTTGGGGTTGGTCAGCATGATCGCCGCCACGTCGGGGCCGAGTGCCGCCTTGAGCGCAGCGAGGTCGACGCGGCCGCGGTCGTTGGCCGGGATCGGCTTCACGACGAAGCCGAGTGCGGCTGCCGTCGCGGGGTTGGTGCCGTGCGCCGACTCCGGCGCCAGCACCACCTTGCGCTGCGCCCGCTCGCCCTTGGCGTCGAGCGCTGCGGCGATCGCCATCATGCCGCACATCTCGCCGTGCGCGCCGGCGGCCGGCGACATCGCCACGGCCGGCATGCCGGTCAGCGTCTTCAGCCAGTGCGCGAGGCGATCGATCAGCTCGAGCGCGCCCTGCACGGTCGAGACCGGCTGCAGCGGATGGAGGTCGCCGATGCCCGGAAGCCGCGCGACCTTCTCGTTGATCCTGGGATTGTGCTTCATCGTGCACGAGCCCAGCGGGTAGACGCCCATGTCGATGGCGTAGTTCTTCTGGCTGAGTCGCGTGTAGTGCTGCACCACCTGCGGCTCGGAGAGGCCCGGCAGACCGATATCACCCTTGCGGCGCATGCCGTTCAGGCGGTCCTTCACCTTCGGCGGTTCCGGCAGGTCGACGCCGCAGCGTCCGGCCTGGCCCATCTCGAAGATCAGCGGCTCCTCGATCTGCAGCGCGCGGTTGCCGGTGAAGGTGTTGATGGCGGGCGCCTCGCTCGAGGCGATGCCGCCGGCGCGACCTTGCGAGCGATCCTGTGAGTTGGCCATCACAGCACCTCCTTCAGCGCGGCGACGAACGGGTCCATGCCCGCCTCCGTCGCGGTCTCGGTCGCGGCGACCAGCAGCAGGTTCTCGACCGAGGCATCGCCCGGGATCAGGCGCGACACGGGCAAGCCGCCCAGGATGCGCTTGGCGGCCAGCGCCTCGACGACGGGCGCGGCGGGCTTGGGCAGCTTCACCGTGAACTCGTTGAAGAAGCTGTCGTTCAGCACCTTCACGCCCGGCACGGCGGCCAGCTTGTCGGCGAGCTGCGAGGCCTTGGCGTGGTTGAGTTCCGCGAGGCGCGTGAAGCCCGCCTCACCGAGAAGCGTCAGATGCACCGTGAAGGCGAGCGCGCAGAGGCCCGCATTGGTGCAGATGTTGGACGTCGCCTTCTCGCGGCGGATGTGCTGCTCGCGCGTGGACAGCGTCAGCACGAAGCCGCGCTTGCCGTCGGCATCGACCGTCTCGCCGCAGAGGCGACCCGGCATCTGCCGCATGTACTTCTCCTTGGTCGCGAACAGGCCGACATACGGACCGCCGAAGCCCAGCCCGTTGCCGATCGACTGGCCCTCGCAGACCACGATGTCGGCGCCCATCTCGCCCGGCGGCTTGAGCAGCCCCAGCGACACGACTTCCGTCACCACGACGATCAGCAGCGCGCCCGCGGCATGGCAGGCCTCGGCGAGCTTCGTGAAGTCGCGGACATGGCCGAAGAAGCTCGGGTTCTGCACCACGACGCAGGAGGTTTCCTTGTCGACGGCGGCGATCAGGTCCTCGAGACCCTCGGCGTCAGGCTTGGAGATCTGGGCCTTGAAGCCCTCCCACTTCGCGGTGGTCTCGATGATGCTGCGATACTGCGGATGCAGCCCGCCCGAGATCAGCGCCTTGTGACGGCGCGTCAGGCGGTTGGCCATCAGCACGGCCTCGGTGGTGCCGGTCGAGCCGTCGTACATCGAGGCGTTGGCCACCTCCATGCCGGTGAGCAGCGTGACCTGCGTCTGGAACTCGAACAGGTACTGCAGAGTCCCTTGCGTGATCTCCGGCTGGTACGGCGTGTAGGAGGTCAGGAACTCGCCGCGCTGGATCATGTAGTCGACGGTCGACGGGACATGATGGCGGTAGGCGCCGGCGCCGATGAAGAACGGCGCCGTCGACGGCGACACGTTCTTCGCCGCATAGGCCTGGAAGGCGCGCTCGACCTCGAGCTCGCCCTGGTGATCCGGCAGGCCTGCGACCTTGGCGCCGAGCCGCGCCGAGGCCGGCACGTCCTTGAAGAGCTCGTCGACCGACTTGGCGCCGATGACGGCGAGCATCTCGCGCCGGTCGGCCTCCGTGAGGGGAAGATAACGCATGTGGTGCCCTGCCCTTTAGCCGAGGCTTTTCACGAATTCGTCGTAGGCATTTTCGTCCATCAGGCCGCCAAGCTCGGCCTTGTCGGAGAGCTTCAGCTTGAAGAACCAGCCCTTGCCCGTCGGCTCGGCGTTGACGTCGCCCGGCGCGTCGGCGAGGCCGGCATTGCCCTCGATCACCTCGCCCGAGGCCGGCGCGTAGATGTCGGAGGCGGCCTTCACCGACTCGACCACCGCGCAGGCCTCGCCCTTGGCGACCGTGCGGCCGGCCTGCGGCACCTCGACGAACACCACGTCGCCCAGCTGCTCCTGCGCGTACTGCGTGATGCCGACCGTGCCGACATCGCCCTCGACGCGGATCCACTCATGGTCCTGGCTGTACCTGGTCTCGGCCATCTCTCGCTCCTATCCGCGGTAGTAGGTGTGTTTGACGAAGGGCATGGGCACGATCTCGGCCGGCACGGGCTTGCCGCGCACCACGAGGTCGACCTTGGTTCCGTTGGCCGAATGGGCCTTCTCGACGTAGCCCATGGCGACGGCGCGGCCGAGGGTCGGGCCGAAGCCACCCGACGTGACCTTGCCGACGATCTTGCCGCCGATCGCGATCTCCGCGCCCTCGCGCGCGATCGCCTTGCCCTCGGGCAGCAGGCCCACGCGCTTGCGCGGCGCACCGTCGGCGGCGTGCTTCTGCACAGCTGCGGCGCCGGGATAGCCACCGGCGCGGGCGCCGCCGGCACGGCGGTCCTTGCCGATGCTCCACAGCAGCACGGCCTCGACCGGCGTCGTGGTCGTATCGATGTCGTGACCGTAGAGACAGAGACCAGCCTCGAGGCGCAGCGAGTCGCGAGCGCCCAGCCCGATCGGCTTGACCTCGGGGTGGGACAGGAGCTTGCGCGCGATCGGATCGGTCGCATCGGCCGGCGTCGAGATCTCGAAGCCATCGCAGCCGGTGTAGCCCGAGCGCGTGACGTAGCAGCGTGCGCCCTCGATCATCACGAAGGCGCCGGTCATGAAGGCCATGGTCGCGACCTGCGGTGCGAAGCGCGACAGCACCGTCACCGCCTGCGGGCCCTGAAGGGCGAGGAGCCCGCGGGAAAACATCGGCTCGATCTCGCAGGACGACGAGAGGTTCGCCTGGATGTGCGCCAGGTCGGCGTCCTTGCAGGCGGCGTTGACGACGAGGTTCAGGTGATCGCCGGTGCTGGTCACCATCAGGTCGTCGAGGATGCCGCCCTCTTCGTTGGTGAACTGCGTGTAGCGCTGCTGGCCCGGCTGCAGGCCCACGATGTCGCCCGGCACGATCGTCTCGAGCGCCTTGGCCGCGTTGTGGCCCGCCTTCGAGGTGAGCCGCACCTGGCCCATGTGGCTGACGTCGAACAGGCCGCACGAGTTCCGCGTCTGCGCATGCTCGACCAGGATGCCGGTCGGGTACTGCACCGGCATCTCGTAGCCCGCGAACGGCACGATGCGCGCGCCGAGCTCGCGATGAAGATCGTAAAGCGGCGTGCGCTTCAGGGGGCCGGCTGTGGGTTCACTCAAAACGGTCTCCTAAGAGTCGCCAACGCGGCGCAAAAATTGCGCCGTGAGCGACCCCCTCTGTCCGGAGACCTGAAAGATTCACCGGAGAAATCCGGCTTACTTCGTCGGTGGGCGCGTCACCCGAGGGCCACGCGCCGCTTTCCAGAGACCCATCCTCCTGCGGTCCGTTTGCCTGAGAGTTTCCGGGGCCGGTTGCTCCTTCGGCGCCATCCTTTCGGATGGTCTCTCCCACAGGGATCGTCTGGGTGCGCCGACCATAGGGGCGGCTCTCCGGAGAGTCGACGCGCAAAGCGCCGCCGCTGTCCCGAATCACGGGGAAAAGCCGTGACCGGGACGCGCCCCGGACACCCTCGGGACACGGGACATTTTTCCGGACGCTAGCGCGCGGAGGTCATGTCCCGGGACATCAGAGGGAAGTCGTTGAATTCGCTGCCGATCTCCGCCCCGTCCGCCGTCACGCGATGTCCGCCAGAAGCGGACATTTTCAAATCCGGCTTTCCGAAGCGGACATCGGCTGGACTGAGGACATGGAGAGGGCGGGCAAAGATCATAGGTCATATCCTATCCTCTATAGGATAGAGCGTCAACACCCACCCTCTTGTAATTGAGTGATCGCTCACTTAATTTGTGAGCGCTTACTCACCCAAGGAGGTTGGCATGTTCATCCGCCGGTCTTTCGAAGAGTTCCTCAAGCTCCAGAGCGACGCCCAGTCGATGCCTACGGCACGCGACTGGGTGATCGACTGGCGCTGGTTCTGCGAGGAAGCGGCTTTGCCGAGTGAGCGCTCCCTCATAGACTGCGGCACATGGGAAAAGCCGAAGACACAAAAGCCCGCGTAGAGCGTGCGGCCCTCACCCTGTTCGTGGCCCGCGGCGTCGCCGAGACCACGACCAAGGAGATCGCCATGGCGGCCTCCATCGCCGAGGGCACGATCTACCGCTACTTCCCGAGCAAGGAGCGGCTGGCTCTCGATCTCTTCCTGCGCCACCACCGGGCACTCGCCGAAGCGCTCGAGGCGGCGCAGGAGAAGGCGCCGACTCTCCGCGAGAAGATCGACGCCATCGTCACCTGCTACTGCGAGTGGGCAGACCGCGACTGGACCCTGTTCGCCTACCACCTGCTCAACCAGCACTCGTTCCTGATCCAGGTACCCGAGGACGTGCCCAACCCGGTCACCGTCGTACGCGAGGTGATCTCGCGCGCGATGCGGGCGGGCGAGATCCCGAAGCGCAACATCGACCTGGTGGCGGCGTCGGCGATCGGCGTCGTCATGCAGGCCGCGACCTACAAGGTTTACGGCCGCTTCGAGGGCCCGCTCGCCGCCCACAGCCGCTACTTCGGCAGGGCGACCTGGGCGGTGCTGTCGTTGGAAGACAAGTAGCGCTCAGGCGCCGACATAGACCCAGGCTTCGAGGCCCGACGTCAGGCGCACCGCGATGCGCTTGTAGTCGGAGACCTCGTAGGTGTCGGCGGCGGCCAGCTCTTCGGCAGTGATGCGGAAGACGACGCCGGGCACCTCGTCGGAGGGATTGCCGCTGGGACGCGCCATGAAATGGTGCGTCTTGCCGCTGGTCTTCACGACCTCGGCGTCCTTGATCTCAAACAAAGAGGTCGCGTAGCCCGGTAACGCATCGCGACGGCCCTCGAGCAGGCGGCCGAAGGTCGCGACCTGCACCTCGTCCTGCTGCAAGGTGCCGTAGGAGAAGAGCCAGACGTCGCCGCTCATCCCTTGCCGGCCAGCTTCCGAGAGAGGGCGAAGCACGCCGCCCGGGGGCCCTGCCAGTCCGACGACAGGACGGTGCCGGCGCCATCCACGACGGCCCGCAGCACGCAGATTTCCCGCTCGCCCTGCATCGGCAGAGCGAGCGTATCGACCGTGTTGGGCCGGCCGGCCGCATAACTCACACTTGTCGAGGGCACGGGCGTCAGCGGCGCGCGTATCTCAGATTCCCACGTATAGACGTTGCGGCCGTCGACCTGCTGTTGCGAGCCGGGCGGACCGAGCTTCGCCACCAGATCCGAGACTTTCTGGCCCGTGAGAGCGGGCGGTGCGGCATCGATCGGCGCGGCGGCAGGCGCGCAGGCGGCGACCGTCAACGCGACGGCAACGACGCGCGCCAGGCGGCTCAGCTCTGCCTCGCGAGCGCCGTGAAGGCTTCGGCGAAGGCCTCACGCGGGCCGCCGACGCCGGTCTCGTTGAAGATGTCGGCGGTCAGCGACTTCACGGCGTTTTCGTCGATCTTCACGCCGTTGTTGGCAAGGAAGCCGCGCGCGGCGGCGACCGCCTCGTCCATGGCACCGCCCTTCTTGTAGAGCTGGTAGTAGTCGGGGTGGCCGCCGCGGCCCAGCGCCTCGGCGATCACGTCGGTGAAGTTCACGACCTTCAGCGAAGGATAGATCGCCTCGGCGCCGGCGAGCGCGCGGTGGCAGGAGTGGTACATGGTGACGATCGTGTCGGCGCCCTGCTCCACCGCGCCCATCACAAGCGCGCGATGGATCGCCTGCTCGCGGTCCTTGAACTTGGCGGCCTGGCCGCCGCAGGCATAGGAGAAGCCGGAATCCTGCGGCAGGTCGATCAGCTCGAGGTTGGGCACAGCGCCCAGGAGCTTGCGGATGCTGGCGACCGTGGCGCCGATTCCCTGATGCTCGTGGATCACGACGCGGCGCTTCGGCTGCTCCGCCTTGAAGCGCGGCTGGAGCGCGTCGAGGTTGGCGGCGAGGAACTCGCTCACGTGCCCCAGATCGAAGGACGGCTCCTCGACGTCCTTCTCCAACTCGTCGAAGTTCTTGGTGCAGGTCGGGCACCAGGTCAGGACCTTGGAAGCACCCGACTGGCCGAAGCGCTGGAAGGTGCGATGGCCCATGCGCTCGTAGGTCGGGAGGTCGGCCTCCTGGAACTGGTAGACGCCGCAACAGTGCGCGGTGCCGCCGACCACGTCGAAGTCGAGCTCGAGCGCGTCGAGGATGTCCATGACATTGAGCA
>SCVT01000165.1 GCA_004296815.1 Reyranella sp.
GCCGAGAAGGCGGTGGCGGCGGGTGTCGACGGACTCGTGCTGCTGACAGCGGGCGCGGGCGGCCAGACCGGCTGGGCCAATCCCTTCGCCTTCGTGCGCGCGGTGCGGCAGTTCTGGGACGGTATCGTCGTGATGGCGGGCGGCATGGCCGACGGCCATGCCGTGGCTGCCGCGAAGGCGCTGGGCTGCGACCTCGCCTACATGGGCACCAAGTTCATCGCCACGCGCGAGAGCCTGGCGAAGGACGGCTACAAGGAGATGCTGGTGAGAAGCCGTCTCGACGACGTGCTGCTGACGCGGGCCTTCACCGGGCTGGAGACCAACATGCTGCGGCCGTCGATCGCGGCGGCCGGGCTCGATCCCGACAAGCTGCCGGTGCGGGGCAGCATCGATATCGCCAAGGACATCAACGCGGCCGAGCGCGACAAGCCCGACGCCAAGCGCTGGAAGGATATCTGGAGCGCCGGACACTCGGTGTCCGGTGTTGCGGATGTGCCCTCGGTGGCGGAGCTGATCGAGCGCACCGCGCGGGAGTATGAGGCAGCCCGTCAGGGCGTCTGAACGCCACCACGACGCGGCGTCGTGACCACGAACAGCGTGGCGGCGACCAGCAGGGCCGCGATGCCGAGCCCGGGGAAGACGAGCTTGGCGGCGAAGACCTGGAGCAGCGCGCCGACGATGATCGGGCCCGCCACCTTGCCGAGATTGCGCAGGGCGCCGTAGAAGCCCAGCCCCATGCCGATATGGTCGGCGGCGATGCGGTTGCCGATCAGCGCCACGGTCGAGGGGAAGGTCAGGCCCTGGCCGATGCCAACCACGACGGCGAGACCCAGCAGGACGCTCGCCGTCGGCGCCGAGGGCAGCGCGACCAGCGCCGCGCCGATCGCCACCAGGCCGAGCGCGATGGTGGGCGCGTAGCCGCGACGGTCGCCCAGGCGGCCGCCGAACGGCCGCACCAGCAGGTGCGTCGCCTCCTGGAAGGTGAAGAACAGGCCCGCCGCCCAGACGCCGTAGCCCGCGTCGATGGCGAACAGCGGCAGGAAGGCTTTGAGCGAGTAGATCGAGCCGTAGATCGCGAACTCGAGCACGCCCACGAACCAGAGCTCGCGTCGCGTCGCGGCGTGCTTCACGCCGTCGATCAACTCGGCGAAGAAGCTCGTACGCTCGACCGCTTCCCGCTTGGACTCGTCGAAGCGCACGAACAACGCCGGCACGAAGGCGGCGCAGCTCAGCAGCCCGACCACCGTGAACACCACCTCCGGCGAGCTCCAGGCGAGGATGAAGCCGGCCACCGCCGGCGCGATCAGGTGGCCGCTGCCGCGCGCCATCTCGAACAGGCCGAGCCGCGCGCCGCGGCTCTGCGTCGACATCTCCATGACGATGGCGAGCGTCACCGGACCGAAGATGGCGGTCGACGTGCCGTGCAGCACGCGCAGCCAGACGAGCTGATCGGGTGTGCGCACGAACTGGTAGAGGAAGGGGAAGGCCGAGAACAGCAGCAGCGCCGTGAAGAAGAAGATCCGCCGTCCGTAGCGGTCCGACAGCATGCCGATGATCGGCTTGAACACCGTGCCGGTCAGCGTCGAGACGCCGACGATGGTGCCGATCATCAGCTTGTTGGCGCCGAGGCTCGCCGCGAGGATCGGCAGCACCGGGCTCTTCGCCATCTGGTAGGCGGCCCGCACGATCATGTCGGTCGCGAACAGGCCCCAGAAGCCGGCGGGCTGCTTCAACATTCTGCTAACCCCGGGTTCGTGTTCAGGCGGCGGTGACGTGGCCCATATGCGCCTTGGCCAGCATGGCGTTCAGCTTGGCGATGTCGCCCTTGGCGACGGCCTCGAACTTCGCCACCTCGCTGTCGACCTTGGCGATGACCTCGCGAGAGACCTCGCGTGTCTGGCTGGTCGGGGCGGCATCGCCGACCGTCGTCATCTGGACCATGTCGAACAGCGTGTCGTTGAGGCCCGCCGGATTGCGCAGCACGTCGCGCACCGACTTGCGGTGAGGATCGACCATGACCTTCTCGATCTCCGAGAGCTTGCGGCCGATGGCGATGGCCTTGGTGCGCAGCGCTCCCTTGCCGCGCTGAGCCACATCCTCGAGCTGGCGCTTGGCCTTGCGCAGCCGGTTGACCGCAGACTTGAGCTTGGAGAGCGACGCGACCAGCTCCTTGTGCAGCGCGTATTGCGCCGCGTACTGCTCCGGCGTCGTGGCGAGGCGCGGGTCCTTGATCACGCTGAACTTGGCCGACTGCGTCTTGCCGCCAGCCGACAGGTCGACGCCGTAGGTGCCGGGGACCACGGTCGGTCCCGGCGGGTTGTCGGGATCGGGCGCGAGCGGTTTCGGCCGCGCCGGCGCCAGCGAGTAGTCGAGCTTGGTGGGGCCGGGATATTTCAGGTCCCAGACGAAGCGATTGAGCCCGCGCTTGGTGCCGGGCTTGCGATGCGGGGCGGCGTCCTTGTCGTCGCTCGCGAAGCTCGCGATCTTGCGGCCTCCGCTGTCGCGGAAGGTGAGCGTCACCGGCGTCTTAGCGTCATCGGCCAGCCAGTAGTAGACGACCGCGCCGTTGGGCGGGTTCTCGCCGACGTCGAGATGCTCGCGCACGCGGACGCCGCCTTCCTTGTCGACCATCACCGTGCTGCCGTCGATGCCGAAGGCGGGACCGTAGGCGATGCCGGTGCGGACGTTGGCGCCGGCGCTCCAGTGCAGCTTGGTGCGGATCGCCGTGCGCGGCGCGAAGAGCCGGTTGCCTTTCGCTCCCTTGGCAAGTCCGCGCAGCCCCGTCACGTCGTCGAGGATCCAGAACGAGCGGCCGTGCGTGGCCGCCACCAGATCGGCGTCCTTGAGCTTCAGGTCATAGACCGGCGTAACCGGAAAGCCGCCGGCCATGCGCGTCCAGTGCGCGCCGTCGTCGATCGAGAAAAACACGCCGGTCTCCGTGCCGATATAGAGCAGGCCTTTGGCCACGGAATCGGCGCGGATGACACGGGTGATCTCGTTGTTCGGCAAATCGCCGTTGATCGACTTCCAGCTCTTGCCGCCATCGCTGCTCTTGAACAGGTAGGGCTTGTAGTCGGCAAGCTTGTAGCGCGTCGCGGCAACGTAGATCGTCTTCGGGTCGTGCGCCGACAACTCGACACAGCCGACATAGGCGAGCTTGGGCATGCCCTTGGGCGTGACGTTCGCCCACTTCTTGCCGTCGTCGCGCGTGACATGGACCAGGCCGTCGTCGGTCGAGGCCCAGATCTCGCCCTTCTTGTGCGGCGATTCGACGACGCTGGCGCAGGTCGCATGGACCTCGGCGCCGGCGCTCTCGCGCGTGATGTCGCCACCGGAGTGCTGCTGGCGGGTGCGCTCGTTGAGGCTGAGATCGGGCGAGATCTTCTCCCAGTCCATGCCTTCGTTGCGGGTGCGGAACACGCAGTTGCCGCCGACATAGATCGTGCCGGGGTCGTGCGGCGAGAACACGATGGGGA
>SCVT01000013.1 GCA_004296815.1 Reyranella sp.
CTCGTCGAGGCCGAGGGCGACATAGAGCACGATCAATCCCCCGATAAGCGGGATGAGGCTCAGCAAGACGGCGGCCACGAAGGTCGAGATGGCGGTGAGGCGGCTGCCTTTGGTGAGCTCGGCGCTGCGCTTCAGCGACTCCATGATGTCGAGGCCCTCGACCATCATGACGGGCGCGGCGACCATCCACATGCCGAGCAGGATCAGGCCCGGCACCACCAGCAGGACGAAACCCAGGGCAATACCAACGCTCTGGATCACGGCCAGTACCACCAGCGGCCAGAAGTTCGCCTTGCCGAAGCGTGCGAGCATGGATGCCGCTCCGGTCGGCTCGCCCGCCATCAGGCGGATCGCGCCGTAGGTGCCGCAGGCGGTCATCGCCGCGATCACGAAGGTGCTGACGATGGTGGACGCGGTCGAATTCGCGGCGAGCGCATCGACGATCACGGAGGGCAGGGAGAGGACCAGCGCCACGGTCAGGAAGGCGCCGAAGTTCCTCACGGCCGTCCCGAAGGAGGCGCCGAGCGCCATCCCCATTGTCCAGGTCATCGGCCCACCAGCGCTGTGGCCTTCGCGAGCGGCACCGGTGCGTCGTCGAGGAGGAGGTTCATCGCCTCTTCTTCCCACGGCGCCTCGGCGAGCGATAGCGGATCGTTCGGCGCGAGACGATGCTCGATAACGAGGCGCGACAGCAGCAGGCGACGCGCGTCGCCGCCTTCGGCGCCCAGGGTCGCGCCCTCCCAGGCCATCAGGGCCGCCGTCGTCGCGTGATAGAGCGCACCGGCCGCGAGCCGCGAGCGCTTCTCGTGCCTGGGGTCGGCCGCGACCGCTTCGGCGAAGCGCTCGACCCGGTCGAGCGTGGCGCCCAGCAGGCCCTTGTACTGGCCAGGCAGCGCGCCGCTCGGCTCGTACTTGGCCTTGAGCGCGGCGGAGAGGGTCTTGTGGCCGCCGGACTTGCCGACGGCGCGCTGCACGACGTCGAGCGCGTTGATGTTGGAGGTGCCCTCCCACAAGGTGCCGATCTGCGCGTCGCGTACCAGGCGCGCCGTCACCCACTCCTCGATGTAGCCCAGCCCGCCCTTGACCTCGAGAGCCTGGCTGGCGACCGGGATGTTGTCGCGGCAGGCGCGGAACTTGTAGACCGGCGTCAGGATGCGCAGCAGGTTCGCCGCGTCCTTGTCTCCCTTGTCGGCGCGGCCCATCGCGTCGGCGGAGAAGGCGTACATCGAGAGCGCCTGCTCGGTCGGCAGCATGATCTTCATGAGCTGGCGGCGGAGCAGCGGGTACTCGGCGATGGCGTGGCCGAAGGCGCGGCGGCCGCGTGCGGCGGCCAGCGCCTCGTTGAGGCAGCGGCGCATCATCGAGGCCGCGCGCACGCCGTGGCTGAGGCGTGACAGGTTCACCTGCTCCATCATCTGCTTGAAGCCGCGGCCGACGTCGCCGACCGCATAGGCGATCGCGCCGTCGAGGATGATCTCGCCCGAGGCCATCGAGCGTGTGCCGAGCTTGTCCTTGAGGCGCACGATCCGGTAGCTGTTGCGCGATCCATCCTCCAGCCGCCGCGGCAGGGCGAACAGGCCGAGCCCCTGCGTGCCGGGCGCCGCGCCGCGCGGCCGTGCCAGCATCACCGCGACATCGGCATCGGCGTGGCTGCAGAACCATTTCTGGCCGTAGAGCTTCCAGCGCTCGACGCCGTCGGCACCGAC
>SCVT01000166.1 GCA_004296815.1 Reyranella sp.
TGAGCACCCTGACTTCGTCGCGCGCCTGCACGACTTCCTGGCTGTACCGTAGCAGCACGATCATCGTGCCGGCCACGACCAGCACGATCAGCAGGCCGCCGCCGATCGAGACCCAGCGCAGGAGGGCGGCATTCTCCTGCTGCTCGGCAATGCCCTCGGCCAGTCGCCCGTCGGCCGTGCGAACGATGCCTGAAAGAAAAACATTCGCCTCGTCGCCCAGCGCCTTGCCGCGGTTGGTGCGGAACTGCGCCATTGCCTCCTCGCTGCGCAGCGCCTCCTTGAGCTGGATGATCTCGCTCATCTCGACGAACTTGTCGGCGACGACGAGGGCGAGGCGCTGCAGCATCGGCTTGGCCTCGGGCGTCGCGGCCAGCACGAGGTTCAGCGTCTCGAGCTGACGCTCGGCCTGCTCTTTCGCGTTGTCGTAGGGCGCGAGGTAGATGTAGTTGCCGTCGACCAGGAAGCCGCGCTGGCTCGCCTCCGCGGTCTGCAGCGCGCTCCGGAGCTCGACGGCGGCCGCGCGCAGCGTGCGCGCCTCGGTCACGAGGCCGAAATAGACCCGCGAGCGCTCGCCCAGCCAGATCGTGGTGCCGACAATGGCCAGCAACGCCAGGAAGCCCACGCCCAGGAGCAGGATCGTGGAAGTGACGACGAAGCGGTTGGAGATCGGCATGCGGTGCCCCAGCCGTGCCCGGATTCGAGGCCGGATACAAGCGCCGGCACCCTGAGGAGGATTTCCGTTCGTGACCGAACGGAGGGGTGCGCCTGGGTCAAGCCTAATAGTAGAGCGCGCCTGCCTTGAACCGCAGCCGGCTCGCCCTAACATGCGGACTGCGAAATACCGGCGTCAGTCCGGTCGAAACAGGGATGTGCACCATGAAGAAATTCCGTTGGCTCGCGGTCGTCGCCGCTCTGATCATTGCCGCGCCCTTGCTGGCGCCGTCTCCGGTCGACGCCCGCGCGGGCGGCGGTTCGGGGGCCGGCAGCCGCGGCGGCAAGACGGGCGAGGCGCCCGCGCCGACCCAGACCGCGCCGAGCGCCAAGCCCGTCGAGCGCAGCACGACTCCGCAGCAGGCGCAGAAGCCCGCCAATGCCGCCCCGACGCCCGCGGCGCAGCCCGGCGGCTTCATGGCGCGCAACCCGTTCCTGTCCGGCATGATGGGCGGCCTGCTCGGTGCCGGCCTGATCGGCATGATGTTCGGCGGCGGCTTCGGCGCCGGCCTCGGCGGCATGGCCGGCATGCTGGGCCTGCTCCTGCAGGTCGCGCTGATCGGTGGCCTGGCCTATCTCGCCGTCCGCCTGTGGCGCGCACGCAGCGGTGCTCCCGCCGCTGCCACGGCGCAGCCCGCCTATGCCGGCAACACGCCGCAAGCCATGCCGCGGCAGGCCCTGCCGGACGCGCCGATGGCGCGTTCGGGTGGCGGCACGCCGATGGGCAGTGCAGCGCCGCAGCTTGCCATCGTCGCCGAGGACTACACCGCCTTCGAGGGCCTGCTGTCGGGCATCCAGAGCGCCTACAGCAAGGGCGACCTCGCCGCGCTGCGTGGCCTCGTGACGCCGGAGATGCTGGGCTACTTCTCCGAGCAGCTCTCGGCCAATGCCAGCCGCGGCGTCGAGAACAGGATCGACGCGGTCAAGCTCGAGCAGGGCGACCTCTCGGAAGCCTGGAGCGAAGGCGCGATCGACTACGCGACGGTCGCCATGCGCTTCAGCATGATCGACGTCATGCGCACCATCGCCGACGGCCGCATCGTCGAAGGCAACGACCAGGTGCGCACCGAGGCCACCGAGGTCTGGACCTTCCTGCGCAGCCGCGGCGGCAACTGGATCCTCTCGGCGATCCAGCAGACCTGAGCGGCGCCGACTAGGGCAGAATCGCCTCGGCCTCGATCTCGACCTTGGCGTTGGGATCGATCAGGGCGGAGATCTGCACCAGGGTCATCGCCGGGAAGTGCTTGCCGAGCGTCGTGCCCCAGGCCGCGCCGATCGCGGCGCCCGCGGCGTTGAACTCCTTGATGTCGGTCACGTAGGCCCGCAGCGCCACCAGGTGCTGCGGCTGGCCGCCCGCGGCCTTCAGCACCGCCACGACGTTCTCCAGCGCGATCTTCCACTGCGTGCCGGCGTCGGTGCCGGCCGGGATCGCGCTCTGGGTCGGCGCGCGGCCGATCTGGCCCGCGATGCGCACGCTCTTCGTGCCTTTCGCCACCACGGCATGGGAGAAGCCGCGCGGCCGGTTCCAGCCCTCGGGAAGGATCGCGGTGTAGCCGATGTCGCTCATCTCTGTTTCCTCCTGAAGCTTGCGCGTCACTCTAGCGCGTTTGCGCGCGGGCCGTCCTTCGTAGGAAACTGAGCCGGCCATGACCGTTCCGTCCGTCGATCCGGCGCGCCGCGCCGATGCGATCGTCCATGCGCTGGGCCTGACCCTGGGGGCCATCGGTGCCACGGTCCTGCTCGTGGTGACCGCGCACTCGGGCGTCGCCGGCCAGTTCGTGCCGGTCCTGGTCTATGTCGTGGGCCTCGTTGCCATGCTGGGCTGTTCGGCGGCCTACAATCTCCGCAAGGCTCCGAGCGAGCCGCGCGCCGACCGCTGGCGCGACTGGCTGCGGCGCTTCGACCATGCCGCGATCTTCGTGATGATCGCCGGCACCTACACGCCGCTCGTGCTGCTGCGCCTGCCCGAGCCGTGGGCGACCGGGCTCACCGTCGCGATCTGGGCCGCTGCAGCTCTCGGCATCGCGGCCAAGCTCCTGCGACCGCGCGGCATCGAGGCGCTCTCGGTCGTGCTCTATCTCCTGATGGGCTGGATCGGTCTCGTGGCGATCGACCCGCTGCTCGCCTCGGTCGAGCGCGGCGCGCTGATCCTCGTGCTGGTGGGCGGCCTCGTCTACTCGGGCGGCGTCGTCTTCCACCTCTCGAGCCGGCTGCGCTACCAGCGTGCGCTATGGCATGCTTCGGTGCTGGTCGCGGCCTCGATCCACTACGCCGCCATCCTCTCCCTCGTCGTGGCCTGATCAGCCGCAGCGCACGATGACGGCCGGCGGGGTGGCTTCGACCGCGCGCTTCAGAACCTTCAGCCCACGCGGCATGCAGATCGCGCGTGCCCGCTGCCCGCAGCCGCGCGCCTCCAGGCACTGGATCTCGACCGCAGGCTGGCCGTCGCTCCAGGTCACGAGCTCGGCTTCCGAATGGGAAAGCGGGTCGATGCCCATGCCGGACTTGTAGGCGGCGCAGGCCGAAAGCGCGAAACCGGTCGCCAGGAGGGCGGTGGCGCGGAGGAGGGGCCGGAGCGTCATGCCGCCACCCTGCCGCCCGCGCGGCGGGCCGGCCACATCCAACGGTTCCACCGTGGAGCGACCGGCCGCGCTTTGCTGCCGGATCGGAGAGAGTTTAGCGGGTGACCGTCGTCGTGGTGGTCGGTGTCGTGGTGTACGACGTCGTGCCCGACGGCGACGAATAGACGGTGGTCGTGGCCGACGGCTCGGTCACGTAGGTGGTCGAGCGGGTCGTCGTCGCGGCCGGCTTCTCGACCACGCGCTCGGTATAGGTCGCACAGCCCGCGGCCATCAGGCCGGTGGCGGTTGCGGCGAGAACGAAAAATTTCTGCATGGACAGCTCCCTCGTCGTTTGGTGAGGGGCCAACGTCGAGGGGGTCCGCCGGTTGCTAGGTTCGGTCGGGAACCGGGGTCCAGCGCGGCGGCAGCAGGCGGGTGTTCAGGAAGAAATGCCCGCTGTCGTCGGTGATGCGCAGGAAGCGGAGATACTGCGCCAGCCACGGCACGTCGTACTGCGCGCGGAAGTAGATCTCGGCCCGCTTGGCCTTCTCCGCATCCTGGGCGATCGGATGGCCGATCAGCGCGCGGAACGGGCAGGTGAAGGTCGCGGCGGCGCCGGGCTCCAGTCCCGCCACGGCGTTGGCCGGCAGGCGCACGTCGCGCGCCTCGACGAGCGTCGGCTCGAGGCCCGAGGCGCGGACCTGCGCCAGCACGCAGGAGAGCTTGAGGTTGGCGAGCGCCATCGAGCTGCTGGTGTTGTGCACGCGGAAGATCGTGTCGAACGGCGAGCCTTCCTCGGCCGCTTCCGACGAGAAGGTCGGCGTCGGCCGCAAGGTCCACACGATGTAGCCGATGCCCGTGAGGCCCGCGATGACGAACAGGGTGACGAGAAGGCTGCGCAGCGAGCGCACGCCGCTCCTCGCCATCGCCATCAGCTCCTCTTCCAGGGTCGAGGTCGGCGGCGGCAGCGGTTTCGGCGAGGCGGGCTTGGCCGGCCGGCGCAGGCGCAGCGACGCCTGCCGCGGTGCCGGCGCGGCAGTCTTTCTTTTCTTCGTTGTCGTTGTGCGTCTGCGCGCCATTCAGGATTGCAAGAAGAGGGGCGTACATAATGCCTGCACCGGGCCGGGGATTGCCAGCGCTACGAGGTCGCGTCCTCCTCGTGCTAGCGTCGCTCCCTGATGTGCGAGCTCTTCTGCCTCTCCGCCCGCCGGCCGACCCGCGCCACCTTCTCGCTGCGCCGCTTCGCCACCCACGGCACGCCGGTCTACGGCCGCAACGTCGACGGCTGGGGCGTGGCCTTCCACGAGGGCCGCGACGTGCGTCTCTACAAGGAGCCCGAGCCCGCCGGCGACAGCCCGCTGCTGGAGTTCATCGAACAGCAATCATTGCCGACCAAGCTGCTGATCAGCCACATCCGCCGCGCCACGGTCGGGCCCAATGCGCTGGCCAACACCCAGCCCTTCGCGCGCGAGCTGGGCGGGCGCATGCATCTCTTCGCCCACAATGGCGGCTTCGACGGCATCGTCGAGAGCTTCGCCGCCTCGGCGCACCGCTTCCGCCCGATCGGCGACACCGATTCCGAGCGCGCCTTCTGCCTGCTGCTCGAGCGCATCGCGCCGCTCTGGGAGAGCGATGCCGTGCCGGCGCTCGGCCTGCGCCTCGCCGTCGTCGAGCGCTTCGCCGCCGAGATGCGGCCCCTCGGCATCGCCAACTTCCTCTACTCCGACGGCGAGTTCGTGTTCGGCCACGGCCATCGCCGCACCCAGGCCGACGGCAACGTGGCGCCGCCCGGTCTCTGGCTGCGCCACCGCCATCACGCCAGCCCCGCGGCCTCGACGCTCGCCACGTCGGGACTGACCATCCATCCCAATGAACAGCAGCATCACGAGTCGCAGGAGATGGCGCTGCTCGCCAGCGTGCCCGTCACGACCGGCGGCTGGCGCCCGCTCGCCGAGGGCGAGATAGTTGTCGTTTCGGCGGGTGAACTCATCCACGGCCACGCTCCATAGC
>SCVT01000167.1 GCA_004296815.1 Reyranella sp.
TTGACCATCACCGCACCCGCGCTCAGCTCTGCCGTGGCGCCGCGCTGAAGCGCGATGATCACGAGGCGGCCGTCCTGCTTCAGCAGCGCGATGTTCTTCGGGATGTAGTCGCCGGCCACCATGTCGAGCACGACGTCGACCTTGCCGATCTTCGCCACCTCGGCCGCCCAGTCGTTGTCCTTGTAGAGGATCGCATGGTCGGCCCCGAGCGCGCGCACCGCCTTGGCCTTCGCCTCGTTGCGCACCGTCGTGACCACGGTGGCGCCGAACGCCTTGGCGAGCTGGATCGCCGTCGTGCCGATGCCGCTCGCGCCGCCGTGGATCAGCACGCTCTCGCCGGCCTTGAGCTGGCCGCGCTCGAAGAGGTTGTGCCAGACGGTGAAGTAGTTCTCCGGCAGCGCCGCGGCCTTCAGCATGTCGAAGCCCTTCGGCACCGGCAGGCATTGCGGCGCCGGCACGGTGCAGTACTCGGCGTAGGAGCCGCCCGGCGTCAGCGCGCAGATCGTGTCGCCCACCTTCCAGCCCGTCACGCCCGCGCCGAGAGCGGCGACCGTGCCGGCAGCCTCGAGGCCCGGCAGATCGGAGGCGCCCGGCGGCGGCGGATAGAGGCCGGCACGCTGGGCGATGTCGGGACGGTTCACGGCGGTGGCGGCCACCTTGATCAGGATCTCGCCGTCCTTGGGTTGCGGCACCGGCCGCGTCGTCGGTACCAGGACCTCAGGCCCGCCGGGCTTGCTGATCTCGACGCAGGTCATCGTTGCGGGGAGCGCGCTCATGGTCGGCCTTTCGAAGTGGTGGGAGCAATGCTAGTCCTGACTTAGCCGCTTCCGTGGAGCCGCGCCATGGCCTTCGAAACAGACGATCTCGAACCTCTCAAGAAGAAATCTCAGCCGAGGAATCTCGACCCGATGTCGGTCGAGGAACTCCGGGAATACATCACGGTCCTCAAGACCGAGATCGCTCGTGTCGAGGAGAAGATCAAAGCCAAGCAGAGCCACGCCTCGGCCGCCGCATCGTTTTTCAAGAACTGAGGGGCCGTTGTGGCTGAAGCCAAGTTTCTGAGACCCGACACGCTCGCCCTGCATGCGGGCCAGCATCCCGATCCGGTGACCGGCGCGCGCGCCGTGCCGATCTACCAGACGACGTCCTACGTCTTCCGCGACGTCGACCATGCCGCGAGCCTGTTCAACCTCGAGGTCGGCGGCCACATCTACAGCCGCATCTCCAACCCGACGGTCGCGGTCTTCGAGGAACGCGTTGCGGCGCTGGAAGAGGGCGTGGGCGCGCTCGGCGTGTCGAGCGGCCAGGCGGCGCTGCACATCGCCATCGCCACCCTGATGGGCGCCGGCAGCCACATCGTCGCCTCGACCTCGCTCTACGGCGGCACGCGCAACATGCTGGCGCTGACGCTGCCGCGTTTCGGTATCGACGCCACCTTCGTGCATCCCGGCGACCATGCGGGCTTCCGCAAGGCCATCAAGCCCAACACGCGGCTGGTGCTCGGCGAGACGATCGGCAATCCGGGCGGCGAGGTGCTCGACATCCCGGCCATCGCGGCGATCGCCCACGAGGCGAAGATCCCGCTGATGATCGACAATACGTTCGCCTCGCCGATCCTCTGCCGGCCGCTGACGCTCGGCGCCGACATCGTGTTCCAGTCCGCCACCAAGTTCATCGGCGGCCATGGTGTGGCGATCGGCGGCGTGATCGTCGATTCCGGCCGCTTCGACTGGGAGGCATCGGGCAAGTTCCCGACGCTCACCGAGCCCTATGCCGGCTATCACGGCATAGACTTCGCCGAGGAGTTCGGCCCGCAGGCTTTCATCATGCGCGCCCGCACCGAGGGCGTGCGCGACTTCGGCTGCTGTATGGCCCCGCAGACGGCGTTCTACCTGCTGCAGGGCCTGGAGACGCTGCCGCTGCGCGTGGCGCGCCACGTCGAGAACGCGCGCAAGGTCATGGCCTTCCTCAAGAGCAACCCGGCGGTCGAGCGCATCTCCTCGCCGGAGATGCCGGAGCATCCCGACCACGCGCTGGCCAAGAAGCTCCTGCCCAAGGGTACCGGCTCGATCTTCAGCTTCGACATCAAGGGCGGCCGCGAGGCCGGCCGGCGCTTCATCGAGCGGCTGAAGCTCTTCTCGCATCTCGCCAACGTGGGCGACGCCAAGTCGCTGGTGATCCATCCCGCTTCGACGACGCACGCCCAGCTTGATGCTGCGGCGCTCAAGGAAGCAGGCATCGGCGAGGGTATGATCCGCCTCTCGGTCGGCCTCGAGGATCCCGAGGACCTGTTCGACGATCTCGGGCCGGCGCTGCGCGCCTCGCAGAAGGCCTGACCATGAAGCTCACCGTCGACGGCCGGACCGTCTTCGCGACGACCGGCGGCACCGACTTCGATCCGGCCAAGCCAACGATCGTCTTCCTCCACGGGGCAGGATTCGACCGCACGACCTGGCGCCTGCAGACGCGCTGGTTCGCCCACCACGGCCGCAGTGTGCTGGCCGTCGACTTCCCGGCGCACGGCTGGTCCGACGGGCCCGCACTGACCAGCATCGCCGCCATGGCCGACTGGACGGCGCGCCTGATCGAAGCGACGGGCCTGAAGCAGGCCTCGCTGGTCGGCCACTCGATGGGCGCGCTGGTGGCGCTCGATTGCGCGGCGCGGCATCCGGAGAAGGTGAAGGCGCTCGGTCTCTGCGGCGTCGCGGTCGAGATGCCGGTCCATCCGGAGATGCTCGAGTCGGCCAAGGCCGACACGCTCAAGGTACAGGAGCTGATGACCTTCTGGGGCATCGGCAATGCGCTGCACAAAGGCGGCATGGTCTCGCCCGGTCTGTGGCTGCGGCGCGAGTCGCTGGCCGTGCTCGCCGGCAACAAGCCCGGCGTGATCCATACCGACCTCGCGGCCTGCAACGCCTACAAGGACGCGCCCGCGCGGGCCGCTTCGGTGAAGTGCCCGACAGTGCTCGTACTGGGCGATGGCGATCTCATGACGCCGGCGCCCAAGGCCAAGCCGCTCGCGGCGGCTATCGCCGGCTCCAAGGCGGTGGTCATCCCGAACTGCGGGCACTTCATGATGGTCGAACGCCCCGACGAGACGCTCGAGGCGCTGAAGGCGAATGTCTGAGCGCGTCGCTCTCGTCACCGGCTCGACCTCGGGGATCGGTGCGGCCATCGCGCGGCGCCTGTCGCGCGACGGCTATACCGTGGCACTCCATTCACGCAGTTCGGCGGATGTTGGCAACCGGATGGCGTCGGAACTGAATGATGCCAGCTACCATCAGGCCGATCTCGGCGACGAAACCGCAGCCCGTCCGCTGATCGAGTCGGTCCTGAAACATCACGGCCGGCTCGACGTGCTGGTGAACAATGCCGGCCTCTCGATCCGCATCCCGCACACCGACCTCAAGGCCGCGACGCCGGCGCTGTGGCGGCAGATGCTCGATGTGAACCTGATCTCGCCGTTCGTGCTGGTCGCCGAAGCCGAGGCGGCCCTGCGCGCGGCCAAGGGTTGCGTGGTCAACATCGGCACCCATGCCGGAGTCCGGCCGAAGGGCTCGTCGATTCCCTATGCCGCCTCGAAGGCCGCCCTGCATCACGTGACCAAGCTGCTGGCGCTCGCGCTCGGGCCGGATATCCGCGTGAATGCGGTGGCGCCGGGCCTGGTCGAGACTCCGATGACGGCCAACTGGCCCGATATGCTGGAGATATGGAAGACCAGGTCACCCATGCGCCGTCCTGCGAAACCCGAGGACATCGCCGACCTTGTGGCCGCGCTCTGCGCCAACGACTACGTTACAGGCGAGATCGTCATCGCCGACGGTGGGCTCAACCTCACCTAGCCAAAGACGGAGGAAACCATGAACATCCAGACCCTGCCGCCGGGCTACAAGACCGCGCCGTGGTCGCCGCCGGAGAAGATCACCGGCGCCATGCTGACCGAGGCCAGCGCCAAGCTGATCGACCTGCTGCGCATCCGCACCCAGCCGATCGGCATGCGCCTGTTCGAGGACCCGGCCGAGATGGAAGGCATCAAGGGTCTGCGCAAGCCGACCGAGGGCTTCAAGTTCACCATGTGCCAGATGGTGACTCAGGCGCGCTGGTACGGGTTCACGCTCGGCATCACGGTCGACAACACGCGTGGCGGCAATTGCGGCGGCGTGGTCGGCCTCAACCATCCGGGCGAGGGTTTCCTCTCGGGCGACCACATGAACGGCGTGTGGTTCGGCAACAAGGAAGCGTCGGCCGCGCACCAGGCACAGATGCCCAGAGTGCCGCACGGCAAGTACAACGGCCTCGTCGTGGCGCCGCTGCGCTCGGGCCGCCTCGATCCGCCCGACATCTGCCTGTTCTACGGCTCGCCGGGCCAGATGATCTATTTCATCAACGGCCTGCAGTACCACCGCTACCGCCGCTACGACTTCACGGTGACGGGCGAGAGCGCCTGCGCCGATTCGTGGGGCCGGGCGCTGGCCACGCGCCAGACCTCGCTGTCGCTGCCGTGCTTCGCCGAGCGCCGCTATGGCGGCGTGGCCGACGACGAGCTGCTGATGGCCTGTCCGCCCGACGAGTTCCTGCGCGCCATCGAGGGCATGAACCAGCTCGGCAAGAACGGGCTGCGCTATCCGTTCCCGCCCTACAGCGCGGCGACCGATCCGGCGCTGGGCATGGCCAAGAGCTACGGCTGACCGTGCTGTACGTCGTCGCCTGGCCGGTCCTCGGCGAGGCCGACGACACCGCGCTCCGCCGGCTGCGTGCGCAGTACCATCCGAAGGAAGCGGGCCTGATCGGCCCGCATTTCACCCTGGTCTTCGGGGCAGCGCTCGACGAGGAGCGGCGGTTGCGCGCTGCGCTGGGGACGATCGACCGCCGGCCGTTCTGGTTCATGATCGAGCGCATCGCCCGGGTCGAGCAGTACCTGTTCGCGGAGCCGTTCGACGGCGCCGCCGAATTGACCGAATTGCACGACACGCTCAATTCCATGTCGGATCAGGGGCCGGGGGCCGAACCTTTCCAGCCGCACATCACGTTGGGGTTGTTCCAGCACTTCGCCGAGGCCGAGCAGGTGGCGCGCATCGTCGAACGCCAGCACCTGCCGATGCGGGGCCGTGTCGAGGAGCTGGCACTGCTGCGCCGCGACGGTGAGGCGCTGGAGACACTGGCCACGCATCGCCTCGGCGGCTGATGCGCCGCTTCGCGCTGATCGTCGTCGGCGCAGTCGCGCTGCTCTTCGCTTTCGGCCGGCCTGTCGTCTGGGTCGAGGCTGCGCTCGTGATGTGGGATGTCGCGGCGGGCGGGCGGCCGACCTGGTGGCAGGACGTAACGGCGGCACCCCAGGAACAGATCATCGAATGGAAGGACGGCGAGGGCGATCTCTACTTGCCCGCCGGCAAGCCGCGGGCGGCGATGGTGCTGGTACCCGGCGCCGCCGTGCTGGGTCGCGACGAGCCGCGTCTGCAAGCCTTCGCCCGCACGTTCGCGCGCGCAGGCATTGCCGTGCTGGTGCCCGAGCTGCCCGAGGTCCGGCAGCTCGTGCTTTCGCGCGCCGATGCCGACAGAGTTGCGGGTGCTTTGCGTGAGCTCGTCCGGCGCCTGCCCGAGGCGCCGCTCGGTGTCGCGGCGATCTCCTATGCCGTCGCCCCGGCGCTGATCGCGGCGATCGAGGACGATCTCGCGCCGCGCATCGCCTTCGTCGTCGGCATCGGCGGCTATCGCGACGCCCATGCCGTCATCCGCTTCGTGACGACGGGCGCTTTTCGCCCGTTGGGCGACGCCCGCGAGTTCCGCATCGAGCCCAACGCCTATGGCCGCTGGGCGATCCTGCGCGCCAATGCCGGCCGCCTCGACGATCCGTCCGATGCCCGTCTGCTGGAGGAGATCGCACTGCGCCGGTGGCGCGACCGCAACGCCGACATTTCGCGCGAGGCGGCCTTGCTCGGCCCACAGGGCAAAGCGGTGCTCGCCCTGGTCGACAACCGCGATCCCGATGCCGTTGCCGGGCTAATCGCCGGCCTGCCGGATCGGGTCCGCCGCGAGATCGACGGCCTCAACCTTGCGCTCTACGACCTCACGAAGCTGCGCGGCCACCTGATCCTGGTGCACGGCCGCACCGACCCGATGGTGCCTTACAGCGAGAGTCAGGACCTCGCCGCGGCATCATCGAAGGCGCGCGTGTCGCTGTTCCTGATCGACGACATCGGCCATGTCGAGTTCACGGCGGTCAACATCGCCAACGCCTGGACGATGTGGCGGGCGATCGTGGCCCTGCTGGAGGAGCGGCGCTAGCTCCCGTCACTCCTTCAGGAGGCCGACGAGCGGGTTCGGCGCCGGCGCCGCGACACGCCGCAACGTGTTGGTGTCGTTGTGGTTGAAGGCCGGCTCCTTGCCGCGCACGGCGAGATCGGTGCGGGTCACGTAGGTCCAGCTTCCGTCGTCGTTGAAGGTGATGTCGATGCGGTAGTAGTCGGTACGGAACGCCTCCTCGAGGAAGGTCGTCGAGCAGATGCCGAAGCGCGTGTCGCCGCGCCGCGCTTCCACCGAGATGCGCTTGTCGTCCGGGCCGGCCTTTCCGCCCGCCAGCACGACCTGGCCGCGCGGGATGGCGATGCTCTGCATGATCAGGCCGGTGGCCGGCTCCCACAGCCAGTAGCCCACCTGGTCGTGGAAGGTGATGGGCTCTTCATCGGTGTTGATGTGGATGTGATAGCGCAGCCCGTAGAGGATCTGCGGGCCGTTGGGCTGCGGATCGATCGGCTCCATGCGGATGTGCTCGCGGAACTCGCGCCGCTCGGGGCCTTCGGCCTTGGGGCTGACATCGACGCCTTTGTCGGACTGCCAGGTCCCGGCGAGGCGGCGCAGCGGACCGAGATTGGCGAGTGTATCAGGAGAGAAATCGGGTTCGGTGAAGATGTCTTCCGGCAGGTTCGACATGAGGTCCCTTGTTGGTCTTGGGGCTGATGGGCTGCAAGGGGAGCTAACGCCAGAGCGGCGGTAGCGGCGGCAGGCGGACGTTGCCGGGGCGCAGGGTGACGCCGAACTGCGCCAGCGTCTCGCGCACCTCGCGCGGCAGCCGGACCGTCGGTCCGACATCGACGCTCGCAAGGTTGAAGAGCTTCTCGATCATGCGCTGCCAGCGATCGGACTCGTCGGGATAGCGGCGGATCTCGATGCGCTTGGTCTCCTCGATCCCGGCCTTGGCCTTGGCGATGTTGAGCGCGAGCTGCAGGCCCCCCAGCTCGTCGACCAAGCCGGCGCGCTTGGCGTCGATGCCGCTGAACACGCGGCCGCGTGCCGCCGCGTCGATGCGGCTGGCGTCGAGGTTGCGCGCTTCCGCGACCTGCCTTGTGAAGGAGGCGTAGACGATGTCGAGCTCGCGGGCCACGGCGGCCCGCTGGGCGGGCGTCGGTGGCTGGAACGTCGAGTACATGCCGGCATTGTTGCCGACCGTGACCCGCTCGACGTTGACACCGAGCGACGTCAGCAGCTCCTGCGCCATCGGCCAGACACTGAAGACGCCGATCGAGGCCGTGATGGTGGTGGGCTGGGCCACGATCACGTCGGCGCGGACTGCGGCGAGGTATCCCCCGGAGGCCGCCACGTCGCCCATGGAAACGATCACCGGCTTGCCGGCGGAGCGGGCGCGGCCCACCGCGTCGGCGATGGCGTCGGCTGCGGGATAGGTGCCGCCCGGCGAGTCGATGCGCAGCACGATGGCGCGCACGTCCTTGGCGCGCGAGGCCATGTCGAGGGCGTCGACGACGTCCTCGGAATTCGCCAAGGCCTCCTCGTCGAACGGCCCGCCGCCGGGGCGGCCGGACATGATGGCGCCGCTGGCGCGCACCAGGGCGATCACCTCGCCGCGCGGCCTCGGCCGGGCCTCGTCGGACGCGTACTCGGACAGGGTGATGAGCTCTCGCCGACCGCCGTTGCGCTGGTAGACGTCCTCGAGCGCGTCGGTGCGATAGCCGATGCGGTCGACCAGCCCATCGCGTCGCGCCTGCTCGGGCTCGTGCGGCGCGGTATCGACGAGACGGCGGAGCTGGGCGGGCTCGAGGCGGCGGTCGCGCGCCACGTCGCTCACGAACTGGCCGAACAGGCTGTCGATGAGCTGCTGCAGGTTCTCGCGCGCCGGCCGGGTGTAGCCGGTCTCGGTGAAGCTCTCGGGCGCGCTCTTGTACTCGTAGCGTTTGCCGCCCTCGATCTTGACGCCGAGCTTGTCGAGGCCGCCCTTCAGGAACGGCGTCTCGACGACGATGCCCGCCACGCCGAAGCTGCCGCTCTGCTGCAGCCAGATCTGTTCGAGCGAGGACGCGAGATAGTAGTCGGCGAAGTGGCTGCCGCCGCTGCCCAGCGACTCCGCGAAGCCGACCGCGAACTTGCCCTTGCCGCGGAAGTGGGCGATCGCCTGGCGCAGCTCCTGGACGCGGGCGAGGCCGCCGGCCTCGTCACCGATCTCGACGTAGAGGCCGGCAACGCGCGGATCGTCGGCCGCCTGCCAGAGAAGCTGCACCGTCTCGACGATGTCGCGCGAGCTCTTGAACAGCGCGCCGCTCAGCAGGTCGGTCGACGCGGTTTCGGGAGGGAGGGACCTGAGATCGAGCGACAGCACCATCTGTTGCGGCAACGGCTTGGCCGCGAAGGGCCAGGACGCCACGAAGGCGATGCCGCCGGCGATCGCCAGCAGGGTGAGGGTGCCGATGGTCGCGAGGAGACCGACGATGAACCGCCGCATGCGAGATCTCCGCTGTGCTTGTCAGGATTGAACGAGATTCGGCCGGAAGGCCTTCACCGCGTCAAGCATGGCCGACGCGGTCGTATCGAGGCCGTTGTCGCGCACCAGCACTGCTGACGGCATGCCGCGGATCGGCCGCAGGCTGTCGTCGAGATTGAGGTGCGACAGGCGGAGATCGGTGGCGAGAAACGCCTCGGGAGCCAGCCCGACCTGGAGCTGCGGTCGGAGCGCCAGGCGGCGCAGCCGGACCCACTGGATGTCCTTCCACGGGATGCGCGTGTTGCGGCCGAAGCCCAGCAGCAGCCCGTCATGGTCGATGACGATCTGCGGGTTGCGGTCGAGGTAGCGGCTCACGCCCAGGAAGACGTAGTAGGCCATGGCCAGCGCCAGCACCGCGAACAGCACGAAGCGCGGGTCGTTCAGCGACAGGGTCGGGGCGTTGGTCGAGCCCGTGGCGAAGTGGACGATCGCGGCGACCACCATGCCGATCGAGACCACGGCCATGCCGAGATTGTGGAACGCGCCGTAGCGCGCCTCGAGGGGCTGGCGAGCCGCCACCACCCGGGGCTCAGCCGCACTGCGCGCGATGGCGCAGCAGGTGGTCGGCCAGCACGCAGGCGACCATGGCTTCGGCGACCGGCGTGGCGCGGATGCCGACGCAGGGATCGTGGCGGCCCTTGGTGCGCAACTCGATCTCCTTGCCGAAGCGATCGATGCTGCGGACGGGCGAGAGGATCGAGCTGGTCGGCTTCACGGCGAGCCGGCAGACGATCTCCTGGCCGGTCGAGATGCCGCCCAGGATGCCGCCGGCATGATTGCTGAGGAAGGCAGGTGCGCCGTCCTTCATGCGCATCTCGTCGGCGTTCTCCTCGCCGCTCATCGCTGCGGTGGCGAACCCGTCGCCGATCTCGACGCCCTTCACGGCGTTGATGCTCATCAGCGCCTTGGCGAGGTCGGCATCGAGCTTGTCGTAGACCGGGTCGCCGAGGCCGACCGGCACACCGGAAGCCACGACCTCGACCACCGCGCCGCGCGAGCTGCCGCGCTTGCGCACGTCGTCGAGATAGCCTTCCCAGCCTTGCGCCGCTTGGCGGTCGGGACACCAGAAAGGATTGTCGCCGGTGGCGTCCCAGTCCCATTTGCTGCGGTCGATCTTCTGGGTGCCGATCTGGACGACTGCGCCGCGGATGCTGACGCTATCGCCCAGGATCTTGCGCGCGATGGCGCCGGCGGCGACGCGGACGGCGGTCTCGCGCGCCGACTGGCGGCCGCCGCCGCGATAGTCGCGCACGCCGTACTTCTTGAAGTAGGTGTAGTCGGCATGGGACGGGCGGAACTGGTCCTTGATCTCGCCGTAGTCGCGGCTGCGCTGGTCGACATTGTCGATGTGGAGCGCGATCGGCGTGCCGGTGGTGACACCCTCGAACACGCCGGACAGGATCTTTACCGTGTCGGGTTCCTGGCGCTGCGTGACGAAGCGCGACTGGCCGGGCCGGCGCTTGTCCAGCCAGATCTGGATGTCGGCTTCGGCGAGCGGGATGCGCGGCGGCGTGCCGTCGACGACGCAGCCGATCGCGGGCCCATGACTTTCGCCCCAGCTCGTGAACCGGAAGAGAGTGCCGAAGCTGCTGCCGGCCATGGCCGCCGGCCTACTCGCCCTCGAAGTTGGCGAGCAGCTCGGAAATCTGCTTGGCCGACGAGGTGTTGATCATGCCGACCACGTGATAGCCGCCATCGACGTGCATCACTTCGCCGGTCATGCCGGAGCCTAGATCGGACAGCAGGTAGAGGGCGGAGTTGCCGACCTCTTCCTGGGTGATGTTGCGCTTGAGCGGCGAGTTGAGCTCGTTCCACTTCAGGATGTAGCGACCGTCGTTGATGCCGGCGAAGGCCAGCGTCTTGATCGGGCCGGCCGAGATCGCATTGACGCGGATCTTCTGCTCGCCGAGGTCGGAGGCGAGGTAGCGCACGCTCGCCTCGAGCGCCGCCTTGGCGACGCCCATGACATTGTAGTGCGGGATGACGCGTTCGGCGCCGTAGTAGGTGAGGGTGAGCAGGCTGCCGCCGTTCTTCATCAGCGGCACGGCGCGCTGCGCCACCGCGGTGAAGGAATAGACGCTGACGTTCATCGTGAGCGCGAAGTTGTCGGCCGTCGTATCCAGGTAGCGGCCGCGCAGCTCGTCCTTGTTGGAGAAGGCGATGGCGTGGACCACGAAGTCGAGCCCGCCCA
>SCVT01000168.1 GCA_004296815.1 Reyranella sp.
GCTCTTCCGATCTCCATGGGCTACGCCATCCTGAACGCCGCGGGCCTCTCCTTCATCGGCCTCGGCGTCCGTCCGCCCGACGCCGAGTGGGGCATCATGGTCGCCGAGGGCGCCAACTTCATCCAGTCGGGCGAATGGTGGATCGCGCTGTTCCCCGGCGCGACGCTGATGCTCGCCGTCTTCTGCTTCAACCTGCTGGGCGACGGCCTGCGCGACATCATCGACCCGCGGAAGCGCACGTGACAGCCGTTCCCGCCCTGGCCGTGGAGAACCTCTCGGTCGAGTTCCGCACGCGCTCCGGCGTGGTGAAGGTGCTCGACCAGGTGAGCTTCAGCGTCGACAAGGGAGAGACCGTCGCGCTCGTGGGCGAGAGCGGCTCGGGCAAGTCGGTGACGGCGTTCGCGGTGATGGGCATCCTCGATCCGGCCGGCCGCGTGACTTCCGGCAAGGCGACTTTCGGCGGCACCGACCTGCTGGCGCTCAGCGAGCGCGACCTCGCGGAGCAGCGCGGCCGCGAGCTGTCGATGATCTTCCAGAACCCGCGCACGGCGCTCAACCCGATCCGCAAGGTCGGCAAGCAGATCGCCGACGTGCTGGTCCGCCACGGCGGGGCCACGCGCAACGACGCGCCGCGCGCGGCGATCGAGATGCTGAAGAAGGTGCGCATCCCCGATCCCGAGCGGCGTGCCGAGGCCTATCCCTTCGAGCTGTCGGGCGGCATGTGCCAGCGCATCATGATCGCCATCGCGCTCGCCTGCCGGCCGGCGCTGCTGATCGCCGACGAGCCGACCACCGGCCTCGACGTCACGACGCAGGCCGTGATCATGGACCTGATCGGCGAGCTTGGTCGCGAGGCCGGCATGGCCACGATCTTCATCACCCACGACCTGGCGCTGGCCGCCGAATACTGCGACCGCATCGTGGTCATGCATGCCGGCCACATCGTCGAGGCCGCGCCCGGCCGCGAGCTGTTCGCCGCGCCGCGCCATCCCTATTCGGCCAAGCTGCTGGCCGCGACGCCGGGGGAGACCGCTTCGCTCGCCGAGCTGGCCTCGATCCCGGGCGGCCTGCCCGACCTGCGCCGCGCCGACCTGCCGGCCTGCCGCTACAGTAGTCGCTGCGAGCGCAGGATCGAGACCTGCACGCAGCCGCTGCCGCACCGCGCCATCAACGCGCGCCACACCGTGGCCTGCTGGAACCCGCTATGACCGAGGCGCTCCTCGACATCGCCGAGCTGGCCAAGCGCTTCACCATCGGGGCCAAGGAGAACGTGCTGAAGCGGGCGGCGAGCTGGGGCAAGCCGGTGAAGCCGCTGCCACAGCTCCATGCCGTCGACGAGGTGAGCTTCACCGTCGGCAAGGGCGAGACGGTCGGGCTGGTGGGCGAATCGGGCTGCGGCAAGTCCACGCTCGTTCGGCTGATAAACCGGCTGCTCGATCCGACCTCGGGCAGCATCCGGCTGGGAGGCACTGAGCTCGCCGACTTCCAGGCACGCGCCTTCGCGGCCAATCCCAACCGCGCGCGCATCCAGATGGTCTTCCAGGATGCCGGCGACTCGCTCAACCCGCGCTACACGGCCGCCGACGCCATCGCCGATCCGATCCGCCGCCTGCGCTCATTGTCCGGTGCAGCGCTCACCCAACGCGTCGAGAAGCTCGCCGACATGACCGGCCTGCCGCGCGAACTGCTGTCGCGGTTCCCGCACCAGCTCTCGGGTGGCCAGAAGGCCCGTGTCGGCATCGCCCGCGCCATCGCCGTCGAGCCTGAGCTGCTGATCCTCGACGAGCCGACGGCCGCGCTCGACGTCTCGGTGCAGGTAGTGATCCTGCAGCTCCTGCAGCAGCTCAAGCGCGAGCTCGGCATGAGCTACCTGTTCGTGAGCCACGACCTCAACGTGGTGCGGCTGCTCTGCGACCGCGT
>SCVT01000169.1 GCA_004296815.1 Reyranella sp.
GTGGGCCTCTGGCTCGTGCTGCGTGATCTCCCGAACCCGCATCTGATGGCGGCGGTGCTGGGGCTCGTCGGCGCGCTCCTGCTGGCGATGGTGCTGATCCTGCTGATGGTCTTCAGCGTCCATCGCTGGACGATCGAGCCCGAAGGATTGCGCATCGTCGAGCGGCCGAAGGTGCCGTTGATGGGCCGCACGCTCGACCTGTTCGTGCCGTGGAGCGACATCCTGGCCGTCCGCCGCGTCGAGAGCGGCTTCGATCGCCTGATCGAGATCGTGTCGGCGCGCGGCCGCCGGCATCGCCTGTCGCAGGACCATGTCGGGAAAGCCGACCTCGGCGCGTTTGCGGAAGCTCTTCGTGCGGCATCGGTACGCGCGGGCCGTGCGCTGCCGGAGACATCCGAGGGCCTCAGCTTCTGGAACACGGCGGCCGGCATCTTCTTCGTCGCGGTCCTGTTCGTGGCCGCCTGCGCCATTGCCGGCGTCACGGGCTGGGCCCTGTGGGATGGCATGACGACGAGGCAGCAGCGCAGCGGCTACTTCGCCGCGATCGCGTTGCTGCTGCCCGTCGGCGCGGGGTGGCTGCTGCTCAAGGTGCTGCGCCGCCGCCGCGTCGTGCTCGCCGGCCTGCGCGGCCGCTAGCGCTTCCGGATTTCGCCCAGCACTTCCTCGGTGTGCTCGCCGAGCTTGGGCGAGGAGCGCAGCGACACCGGCCGCACGCGGTCGAAGGCGATCGGCAGGCCGACCACCTTGGGATCGCCGTTGGGAAGTTGCTGCACCAGCTTGGAGGCGGCCATCTGCTCGCTGGTGGCGACCTCGCCGATGTCGTTCACGGGCGCGCAAGGGACTCCTGCCTTGTCCATGGCCTCGATCCAGTGCGCGCGCGGCCTGGTCTTCAGCACGGCGGCGATCTGCGGCAGCAGCTCGTCCTTGTGGGCGACGCGCTGCGCGCTCTTGGTGAACTTCGGGTCGGTCGCCCATTCGGGATGGCCGAGCACGCCGGCGCAGCGCGCCCACAGCCGGTCGTTGCCCGGCGCGAGGCAGAGCGGATGGTCGGCCGTGTCGAAGGTCTGGTAGGGCACGATCACCGGGCTGCCGGTGCCGTGGCGCTTGGAGATCGTGCCGTTCGCGAGATAGCCGTTAACGCTGCCCTCGACCCAGTGCACCGCCGAATCGAAAAGCGACGTGTCGACGATGCAACCCTTGCCGGTCTTGTCGCGCCGCCGCAGCGCCGCCAGCGCGCCAATGGTGCAGAACATGCCGGTTGCCTTGTCGTTGATCGAGGCGCCGCAGAAGGTCGGCGGATCCTCGGGCCGGCCGGTGACGCTCATCATGCCGCCATAGGCCTGCAGCAGCGGGTCGAAGCCCGGCTTCATCTTGAGCGGCCCCTCGTAGCCGAACGCCCAGATCGAGCAGTAGATCAGCCGCGGATGGCGCTTCAGCATCGCCTCCGGCCCGATGCCGATCTCGTCGACCACGCCGGGGCGCAGGTTCTGGATCAGGATGTCGGCGCTCTTGCAGAGCTTGTGGAGCATCTCGATGTCGGCCTCGAGCTTGAGGTCGAGCACGACCGAGCGCTTGTTGCGGTTCTGCGAGTAGAAGTAGAGCGAGGTCTTGCCGTCGGGGCCGAACGGAGGGCCCCAGATGCGCGCATCGTCGCCGCCGTCGGGCTTCTCGATCTTGATCACGTCGGCGCCCATGTCGGCCATCAGCACGCCGGCCAGCGGCCCGGCCAACGCCTGGCCGACCTCGATGACGCGGACCCCTTCGAGCGGCAATGTCACGGCGGTCGTCTCCCTTGCTTCTCCCGGCCAGAGGTAATGGAGAGCACGCCCAGCTTCCACAGTCTCGTTCCGACAGGCGCGACGGAACGGCCGGCCGCGGGTGGCGTTGCTGCCGCATGACCGCTTTCGCCAAGGCCAATGAAGGGGTGTGGAGCAAGGCCGAGCAGCTTGCCCGGCGCGTCTACCATCTCACGACGACGCCAATGCGCTCGGAAAACCATCCGACCTGGGACCCGGGCTGGCGCGCGGCCATCGAGGAGGCGTTCCTGGCGATCGGCTCGGGCGACGAGCAGCGCATGGATGACGCGCTGGTCCGCCTCGATCGGCTCGCGCGGACGCTCTGAGGCTCAGCGCCGCTCCGACGCTCGCTCCGACGACCAGGGGAAGTTGAGGTACTGGTCGCGCGTGTCGTGGCAGATGCTGCCGTACATCGCGAGATAGGCGGCGCGACGCGCAGGGTCGCGCCACACCGCGCCCGGATCGCCGAGGTCGGTTTCGTACTGCGTGAGGTTCGCCGCCGACAGCGCGGTCGGCAGAATGTCCATCGCCTGCGGGATGCTCTTGCCTTCGAGCCAGTCGGCCGCGTGCTGGCCCAGTGCGTAGGCGAAGACCGGCGAGTTGAGCGCGATGCTCGCCTTGTACGGGCTGTCGCCCTTCTTGATCTCCGCCACCGCCTCGGGCTCGCCGTCGATGCCCCCCAGGAACTGGTCGGGCCGCGCCTTGCCAGCGTCGCGCAGCGCCTGCAGCGCGCCCAGCACGACGGTGTCGGCACCCAGGATCACGTCGACGCTGGGATGAGCCAGCAGGATGGTGCGCATGGCGGCAGCACCTCCGTCCTTGGTCACGGTCTGCGGCGACAGATCGGCCACGATGCTGACACCCGGCATGCCGCGCAGCGAGTCCCGCATGGCGATGAAGCGCGGGGCGAGGAACTGCAGGCTGTCGTGCGTCAGCAGCACGACCTTGGCCTGGCCGCGCAGCTTCTGGCGGATGTAGGCCGCGGCCGCATCGCCCAACACCTTGCCGGTCAGGTACTGTGGCGCGTTCAGGATCTCGATGGCGGGCGGCGGTACCACGGCGCCGACATAGGCGCCTGACCAGATGAGCTGCTGCAGGTGCGGCGCCAGCGAGCGCGGATCGACCGGGGCGGCGACCACCGCGCCGACCTTGGTCGCGCGCAGCTCCTGCACCTGCTGGTTCATGCGCCGCGCATCGTTGTTGGCCAGCGCAATGCGGTACTCGAGCTTGCGGTCACGCGCCGCAAGCGCCAGGCCGCGCGCTACCCCCTGCATGAACTCGCGATCGTTATCCTGTGCGAAGACGAGAGTCCTCGTGAGGCCGGGCGGCGGCGAGCAGGCGGCGCCATTGGGATTGAACGGCTGGAGGATACGGGGTGCGGTGATGCCCTGCGGACCGGCCGGCGCGGGCGGTGCCTGGGCGTGGGCGGCAAAAGCCATCGTGCACAGCAGCGCGGCCGCAGGCAGTCCCTTGAGAAGAAGCAACCCCATCGACCCTTTCGACGCCCGTTCGGACGGTACGTCTGAGCCGACTGTAGGTCAGTCGGTGGGCAACGGAAAGACGAGTCTCGCTGTCGTCCCGGGCTGCCGGGCGAGGTACTGGACCTCGCCCTTCATGGTACCGGCGATCCCGCGCACCACGCGTGTGCCGAGACCGGTGCCCTTGACCGGACCGTCCTCGCGCCGGCCGACACCGTCGTCCTCGACCGTGAGCTCGCCGCGACCGTCGTCGAGCCTGGCGAGGCGCACCCGGATTTCGCCCTGGCCTTCGGGATAGGCGTACTTGAACGCATTGGTCACCCATTCGGTGACGACGACGCCCAGGTTCACGCCGGAATCGGTGCGGACCTGGAGAGGCTGCAGCTCGTGGCGGAGCAGGGTGCCGCCATGGCCCTCGGCGCGCATCGAGGTCTCGAGATGGTCGAGCAGGCTGCCGACATACTCGGCGAGGTCGACGAAGCGTACGTCGCCTGACGTGTAGAGCCGCTTGTGGATCAGCGAGACGGCGAGGATGCGCCCCTGCGTCTCGTCGAGCGCGTCCTTCGCGACCTTGTCCTTGAGAGCGTTCGCTTGCAGACGCACCAGCGAGGCCACCAGCGTCAGGCTGTTGGCGACGCGGT